>NZ_JAAGPH010000067.1:0-39629 GCF_017104705.1 Burkholderia sp. Se-20373
GTGTGAAAAATGATGCACATACTCGGGGCAAACTCACTCGAATGGGCGGCACGTCACTTCGGCATCCGGAAATTCCGAACCGCCACCGCCGACAACCTCGCGGGATAGCCTATTAATCAGTGATTCCCTAGGTTCCCGTCACACAAGCGCTCACGATGAGTGCAATAACCTGCAAAAATAGCCGATCGGATCATGTTGGGCTTGAAACGACGACATCATATCAAAGAGGTGATTTTCGCCGACGATTTTTTTCGAACAAGCGAAAATGGACTATCCCCGGCGTCACGTAGCAACCGCAAGTTCTTGCGCGCCTTCTTCGGGACGGCAGCCTCAAGATTGGGGTGGGGCGTGCGAGAGGTATGTCCGCAGTCGCAGGGCGGGAGCATCACCGTGCCTAAGCTCATGGAGGCACTTGGCTTGCCGCAAAGCCCTCAAGGCTGGGCGGCAGCATGTACGGCCGACTTGAGCCGATCGGCCGAACACTTAGGCGCGTTGGCGCTCGACCTGACGCCCGCTACCCTTGTGATTGGCTGGGGCCTACCGCCTTCCGTCATGCACTTTGTGGACAGTCATGGGGCGGCGTTCATTGATGTAGAGATTAACTCGATCCGTTTTACCCGCGATCTGCATCTGGCGATGCGCACCAATGACGCGGGGATTCAGTCCGAACTGGAGCGTCTCCGCATCGACGAAGAGGTGTTCTGGTCAGCCGCCGCTGGTTTGCGAGCGCAGTTCGCCCGGCGCGGGCAGTCCTCCATCGTGCGGCCCGATTTAAACGTGGGCTTATTCCTGGGGCAGATGGACGTTGATTTGGCCTTGGTTTGCGGCGGCCGCTTGGTCCGGCCCGTCGATTTCATAACGCAGATCACCGAGTGGGCACAACAGGTCGACCTGCTGGCCATCCGCCCTCATCCCGCTCAGAATGATTCGCGCCACCTGCATGCCTTGTTGGAAAGCGCGCCCAACGTAGTGCTTGTCGGCTGCAACACTTATAGCTTGCTCTGCGCGGACAATCTGGCGTTCGTAGGGGCGGTATCCTCCGGCGCGCTCAAGGAAGCGGGTTATCTGGGATGCAACGATATTCGGCAATTGCTCACGGATGACCGCAATAACGCCAGCCTCTTGCCTGCAACCTGCTCCCCCTGGATTCCCGTCAGGCTCGAAGTCGCTAGCACCCGCTCTTTGCTCGCTTTTTCTCGCGCAAGAAAAAGCGCGTGGCATTGGCCCGTCCCGCGGTTGTCGACCAACCGGCCGTCGGCGTTTCCTGAGGACATGCTCAACCACATTTTTGCCTATCGCTGGGGATTTGACCTGAGTGCAGGCGGTTTGCCGGAAATTCCTACGCTCGTGCTAGGGCAGCCACTGAGCCTCGCATCCGATACGCCCGGGGCTGCATGCGCCGCATTTGGACGCGGCTGGCACGCTCCCGAACATTGGGGCGTCTGGAGCGCTGAAGCGCGCGCGTGCTTTGTTGTTTCGCTGGACTGTCCCGCTGACGTAGCTCCTGGGCGCGGTTTCGAAGTCTGCCTGCACGGCCATGCGTATGCGCCAGGTGCGGTCACACCGCCGATCATACGCGTCGTAGTCAATGGGCGTGAATGTCAGGTTCACTCCTGTCCGGACGGCGGCTTTGAATGGGTAGTCCAACTAGACGCCGATGCCATCGAGTACCCGTTGCTAGTCATTTCCATTGATGTGCAAGGGGCGTTGCGGCCGTGTGATGTGGGGGGGAATCCGAACGACGTCCGAACTTTCGGGATTGGGCTCAGATACGTCACGTTCCGTGAAGGTCGAGACGCTGGTCGCGAAGCTGTCAGGCCTGATGAGGTTTCAGAAGTGGACCAGGCACAACCGGCAAGGTCAGAGTAGGGGCAAGCTTTTCGAGTCGGCCGGCGCTTGGATTCATACTCTGATCTTCGAGAGCCGAGTCGCCCAGTCATGACGCCGTTGATGCCGCAGCAACCGTGCCTGAACAAAGGCGGCTTCCATGGGGTCACTGGGCCAGCGTTCGTCGACGCACGGGCAGTGACAGGCGCTTGCCATTCTGACCGATTGCAACGGCGTGATGCTTGTCGACGTCCCGACGTCGACGACAACCGATGCCCGGATCCGGATTCACGAGACGGGCGATGACTCAGCCGTCGAAGGCTGTTCAGCACACATAGGTAAGTGCTTGATTCTTATTGTGGCAAGATGCACACTCTGGCGCGTGGTTTTCTTCCAGAGTGTGCATATAACGAATTGAAATAAAAAGACAAATGGCCGAATCGCCCGGCCTATTTGATTGGAAACATGTTCTAGTCTTCGAGGTCGGCGCTGTTTCGCGTCTGCCGCCGTCTAACGTCGAGGCCGTGCGTGCGGTGCTGCAACTCTACCCGGTGGACGACATGACGACCGAGGCAGCGCCGGCCGAATGAGGTGAATTTCTCTGGAAGATGAGGAATTTTCGCTACGCCAGACAAGGCTCTCGCGACACCACATGTTCCAATGCTCCTACCTAACACCATGAAATATAAGAATAATGTATAAGGATTGTGATTCCTGTCGTCGTGGGTTCGAGTCCCATCAGCCACCCCACAAAATTCCAAGCAGTATCAAGTTGTTAAAAACGGCACTGTCCCAAAAGACAGTGCCGTTTTTGTTTTGGCATTCCACAAAATGGAATTCACAGCGCTTTCCGATTTTGTTTCGGTCGTACACCGTGCGGTTGTCGCCGGGTTCGCATGCAGGTCGGGCAGGGCGCCGCGCTCGCTCTCATGTCGCGTCGCAAATATGCATGTAAGTCATGGAATGAGAATCGACCGGCAATGACCTTCGCCTCGATCGTTTCGCTCATCAACTTCCCTCGGAATCCCCTGAATCCGTCATGCGTGTCGTGCGTGCCGCACTTCGGCGTGAACACGGACAGGCTCCTCAGTGCCGCGGATCGCCTCCGGTCGATCAAGCATGCCGCGAGCGTTGGCATAATTTCGAACTGGTCGATTATCCTGCGGCGCACCTTCCGGCACTGCATTGCGCGCTTCACGCGAATGTGACCGGCCTTGCAGTTGCGCGAGGCCGAGGCATTGGATCTTGCGGGCTCCGGCGGGCGGGGCATTCGAACGCAGGGCGACTTCGCGGATTGCGCACTTGGGTGCTCCCTTCGATTCGCTCCCCGGATAGCATGCGCGAGGCGATGCACGTCGCACTCGACAGCTCGAATGAGGTAAAAGTGGTGCGAGTGTCGACCGGCTAAGCGAGTGCCTTCGATCGACACAAGGCGGTCGAGACGTGGAAACGCCCCTTCAACGGTGGATATACCGCAACCGCCTCCGCCATGAGTGCCGTTCCCGCGATGACTGATTTGGCTGCCCTATGACAAACGCCCAGTGTAATTTTTTGCCGGGCGTGATTGAATATGTGCTGACAGGACGGGCACACCGTCAATAAAAAGCATGGCCGGGGAAACATGAGAACGAGAGTGTTGGGGGCGTTTGCGATTGCATGGATGCTGACGGGTGTCATGTTTGCTGTCGATTTCGCGACCATGGGCCGATTTGGGCTGTCCCTCATTCACGAGTGGTATCTGCACTCGGTCGAGACGTGCATCATGACGCTACTGATCTGCGGTGTCTTGGTCGGCATCGGTCGTATCCCACGCTATCGGGAAATTGCCGAAAAGCTTCGTTGTCGGGATATCGCGCTCTCGGTCCTTTGCTTTCGGACCGTCACGATGAATGCGCAGGCGGCAGTGATTGCGACGTATATCGGGGCGGCCGTCAACCGTCCAGAGATCCAGGGCGCGCTTCTGGCATGGGAGCAATCGTTCGGATTCGACTGGTTGAAAAGCTATCAATGGGTCGTGCGTTACGAGGTTGTTCAGCAAGTACTTTTGTTCGCATATAAAACCATTTCATATCAGATGGTTTTGTTGTGCTTTTTATTCGGACTGCTGCGTCGAAAGCAAGAGCTTTGCGAGATGATGCTGATATTCGTGATTTCGCTGATATTCGTCGTTGCGATTTCGACGTGGTATCCGGCGGCGAGTGCATTCCCGTACTTCGGTATTAGCGATTCCGGGCCGGCGTCTCACGTTTCCGATTATTTCAGTGCCAGAAGTGGGGCGCCCATCGTGATGAATCCGATGGCGATGCAGGGAATCGTATCGTTACCGTCATTTCATGCAGTCGTCGCGGTAATGTTGATCTACGTCACACGTAATCTTCGCTTCATTTTTCCCGTTGCGCTCGCGCTCAATTCTGTCATGTTGGTATCGACGTTCTCCGTTGGGGGCCATTACCTGGCAGATGTCGTTGCCGGCGTGATCGTGGGCATCGTGACGATAGGGTTGGTGCGCCGCTGGTTCCTGGGATATGAAATTGCGCGCCGACCGATCCTGGCGGGACGCTGAATCAACCTTTCCGCTGTCTGCATGCTTACTCCACGCGCTGAAAACGCAAGCCCGTGGCCCCGACAATGGAACGGGAAACAGGTTCAAGGCGCAAGGTCATGGCTGCGACGACTTACAGCGGGTGTTTTATTCGCTCGCTGGCGCTGCTTCCGCCTTGCTGCCCCTGCTGATCTTGTCGTGGCTTTTGCTGGATCCCGATGACTTGGCCATCCTTGCTTGCAATGTTGTGGCGATCATCTATCTGCTCGAAGCGCTGGTGGCTCTGCGTGCAAGACGCTTGACCAGATTTTTCGGGCGATGGGTTCTGATGCCTTGTCCCAGTCACCGTCTCGCCGCGCGCGGGTTTCCCTCCCGAGCAGCGATCTCACGCACTGAAGCTGATACAGGCGGTGCGTCGTGTCGAACTGCTTCGATCAAAGCGTGGTCAGCGATATCTGGACGGAGCGCGCGTGATGATCGAGTTCGGCGCTATGCCCAGCTTCTTTCACACGTGGAGGCAGCAGATCAACGCAATATTGCGTCCGATCGAGGGCATCGACCCATGACTGTATCCGCCGATCTGCTTGCTTCTCATCCTCCGTCAGGCCTCATGCCGTTTGGCGCCGTGTTCGCCCTGTTCGGTGTCGGGCATTTTGCTTTTTTGGCGTCCAGGCAGGCGTGGATATATACGTAGTGAATGCTGCGTAAAAGCAAACTCGTCATCACCGATCGACCACATTGCGCGCGATCCCCGCCTGACCGGTTCGAGTGTTTCGAAAAACCACCCACGACCACAAAGCGCCACCCGCCACCTTTGCAATGAACTGCAATGCGGCGATCGTCGGAAACACTGCCCCGAACGCAATAAGCGGAAAGACGATGGAGTCGACAGCCGCACCCGCGACGTTCGCACCGTTGGCGCGCGCCAGTATCGGAAAACGACGTGCGAGTTGAAACACGATTGCACTTGCTACGGCTGCCGAACCGAACGCTACGAGAGACGCGAGGGCGATTTCCTTGGCAGCGGGATTGAGCGCGTAACTGACGACGCCGGCGGCCGCGATCAACGCAAGCATCCTCGACCAAAGTGCGCGGCCGCGCCAGTCCAGGTGGAGACGGTCTCGAATCGCGAGGTCGAGTCCGATCAGAAAGAACGCGATGATCGGTGTAGCAGCCGGTCCGAAATGAGCGACCATCAGATTCGCGACAGCGACTGCTGCGATATAGATCAAGACGTACATGATTTCCCTGCAGTGAAGAGTGCGCGCTGCGCCGATTCGGAGCCGAAGTTTGCCATACATGGCCGATTGAACGGAGTGGTGCTTTGCTACGAGCAAGGCGGGTGGAACTGCGCGATTGGCGGAAAGCCAGAGTGGCGATCGACAGGATATCGTCACTGGGTCGCCGGTTTTCATCCATGGATCTTCGACGCGAGATGGGATGGCCGTATCCCGTCGACATGATGTTGCGAAGTTTCCTGTCCCAGCTAAGGTTCTCGCGCCCCGTGCCGTTATCTTCCATGGACAGCCCTCGTGCCTCGAATGCTGATCCGTTTTCTTGCCTGCTCGCGTTCCGCGTGAGCAGGCTTTTTTCGTTCTAGGCCGCGCCTTGCTGCATGAATGGCGGAATGGGACAGGGACTTGGCGCGAACCGACAGCGCGCAACAGTCTTACGTTGGTGTAATGTGTCGCCTTCCTCGTGCCCTCATGCTTTGCAGGGCCGTTCGATCCCGACGACCGATGACGGTGGCGGGATTTTTTTTGCCTGCATCCCGTTGCACGGGCAACGCGTCGCGGCGACGCCCGGCGGGCAGGCGCCGACGTGATCGCGTCAGCCGTGAAGAAGACGAGCGCTGGAGAGCGTCACGAGCCAGTGCGTGGCGACGGCGCATGCAACAAGGTGCGCGACGATAACGTGCGGAGTGCGATGCCTCGATTTCGTCGTCCCGGGACAGGCCGACACGGTATCGTTCGAGCGCAGCGTCGTTGAGAACGGGCGGGTATCGGGACGAGCCGCATCGGCCAGACGGCGGTCACCGACCGGATCCATGCGATACAGGCGTAGCGGCCTGGCGACATTCGAGCAAACGGCCGCACGATGTGCGGCCGTCGCCGGGCGAAAGCCGAACGGACTCCGTCGCTACTCGCCGCAGTACCGCACGAGCAACTCGGCTTCCGTCTCGTGCACCTCGACGGGCAGGGTCGTTGCGCCTGCATAGGCCAGATAGCGTGCGCGATGCTGGCCGTTGCGGAACGACGCGACGCCGACCTTCGACAGGCCGGGGATGCCGAGCAGCGTTCGCGTTCTCGTCTCGCGAAACGTGATGTACGGCATGTCCGCAATCCTGTCCTGTTCAGGATCGAGGAATTCGCGAATGCCTGCGGCTTTTCCCGGGGCCCAGTACAGAACGGACGGCAACACGTAGTCCGTCGTGTCGCGGTCGGCACATGCCAGCAGTTTCGGCAGGTCGATCGTCACGACCCGATGGCGCGTATCGTCAGACGAGAATACCCGCTTGAGGTGCGTGTAGGCATAGGGTGTGTGCCCGGGAAGCTGGATCACCCAGACTTCTACGCCATTTTCCTGTGCGTGGGCGAGTGCCATTGTTTCCTCTGATGCCGCAAGCGGCCTTATTGATTGCAGTTTAGCAGCGCGATTGCGGCGGCGAGGCAGGACAATACCCGAAATAGGAAATCGGCACGATTCACGGCTGAACCTTGGCCGCGGGCAAAAGCGCGGAGGAGAATGGTGGGCAAATCGATTGCGGTCACGTGTCGGGGATCGATATCGACAGGTCACGAGAATATCGCGATACTGCTCGCGGACATGATGCGCCGCGCGAATTTCATCGAAGATTCATACAGTGTCGAGGAGCCCGGTGCGCGGCACATCGTCAGTACAGAGCTGGCAGATCGACCGGAGAAAAGTCATGTCGTCGAAACTTGAAATCGAGTACCTCGATTACTGTTTCACCGCGAGGCTCGAAATCAGGGCGTCCGGTCGGACAGGTGTGGTCGACTGGCATCTCGAATCCGATTCGCGAAGCAAGACGCTTGCGTGGATCGTGTTCGATCGCTTTCTCGAGCGGCATGATTTCGTTGATGAAGAGGATGCGCGTGCCAACATCGTCGATTGGCTGGGGCGGCTGGCCGATCCGAGATCGGGCGCGCCGGTCGAAATGGCGAAGGCGAACGCGGTTGCTGCCGGGGCAGTGGCGACGGGCGTATCGACCACATCGACTGCCGAAATCGTCGGCGAAACCGTCATCGATATCACTGGCGATCTCGACTGGATCGCGAGCGTCGCAGAATGGCTTTTCAGCTGACCGTCACGATGACGAAACCCGGTTGCCATGACGCGAGTCCCTATGTTCGAAAAACGCGGTTTCGAAAAAATCGGTACAGAAAAATGAAGCCCGAATCATGTCTATCGGAAAAATAGAATAAACCTGCTTTGACAACGCCTGCGACTTACCGGAAACTGGGCTCGGGCTAAAAATATCCGATTGAATTAAAACAAAATAAAACTCCAGATATGAAAAGAAGAACGCTGCTGACCGCGGGCGCGATCGTTGTCGCTGCCGGCCTGGCAGGCTGCACTGCAATGCTGTTCGAAGACGGCCATTACGAAGAGACAGTCGACCGATTCCTCGTCAGCGAGGACGGCAAGAAATTCGTCGTGCTCGGCAAGAAATATCACTACATCTTCGATATGCCGGAGCATCTCGGCGCGGTGCTGGCATCGCCTTACCGGAAATCGATCGAGGCGTCGCTAGATGGGTTCGTCGCGCAGGGCAGCAAGATCTCGGGCGACTTCTCGCTGCGGCTCCATCGCGATGACATGACCGATGAGGATTGGAGTCGTGCGCTGGAGGACGGTTTCACGAAGCTCGGAGACCGGGATCTGGGGATGAAGGGTGAACTGGCCGGATCGCGCTATCGCGCCGATGGTTTCGCGCAGGGCAAGACGTGGTCGTCGTTTGCGCATTCGTACAAGATCCCGGTCACCGACCACATCACGACGGCGGGCAAGGCCGTGCGCGTGCTCGCGACGCCTGTCACGCTCGCGGCCGACGGCGTGATGATGATCGGGGCCGTGGTGCTGTCGCCCATCATCGTGGTAATGCTCGCGCCGGCCGCGGGCGTTGCGCTCGGACCGTGACGCGATTCGCGCGGCATACGAGCGAACCAATTGCTGCGGCATTGTCACCAAATGGTGAGTTGCCGCACAGATCGTTGCGCGGCCCACGCTCACAATTTGGCCGGTTGACCGTTCTTCCCCGGCCCGGTCAACCGTTTCCCCGCTCGCTCGCGCAGGAGCGGGGGCTTTTTGCCCGTCCGACGCGGGAGGCTGCGTCGACGGAACTGGACGGGCGTCCGGCGGGCGGCGTGAGCGCATCGATTGCGCACCCCGTCATCCGTTCGCCTGATCCGCACGAATCGCTTTCCTCGTGCCTGAGCGAACCCTCAGGCCCATCGCCGGTTTCGGCCGGTGATGCCTTGGTCCCGGCGGCGCGCAAGCATGCCGCCGGGATATTTTTGCGCCGAATGCGTTGCATCACGTGTCGCACAGCGGGCAGGTCGAGCCGCTCAGCCAGCCTGTTCGACGCTGGTTTCCCATCCGTCGTAATCCCCTCCGAGTGCACGCACTTCGTGGTTGATCGCGATCGTATGGCGCGTGATGTCGGCCAGCGCCATGGTGCCTTCATGTGAAAACCGGACGGCCGACTTGCCGTCCTCGGTGGGCGCCACCGATTCGACCGGATAGCCTTTCGATTCGGCCCAGTCCGCGAACTGATGCGCGTCGCTCGGGTCGGGGAAGTAGGCCCAGTGCATCACGCGCCGGCTTATCTCGCTGGCGTCGCCTTTCTTGCGCAATTCATCCAGCACGCGCATGTCGCGCATGATCAGCCAGTCGTCATCGGTCGGGTAGAGCGTCTGCCAGTACGCTTCCTTGTCCGGATCGTCCTGATGCGCGTACTGAAGGGCGTAAGTCGTCTGATCGGCCAGCGCGTCGACGATCTCCGCCGCTGCCGCTTCGTCGAATGGCACGTAGAAAAGGAAATCGCGGTGGCCGTCGACGGTGATGCGGCCCACCTGCACGCCCCCTTTCGCGGTAATCGTGGCGTCGAGCAGATCCTCGATCGTTGCGAGGTCGGCGAATTCGTCGCCGCTCGGCAGGCCTTCCGGCGTCGGATGCGCAAAGGGGACGCGCACGCTGAGCAGCGACGTGCGCGGATCGCCCTCGGCGAGTTCCGCAAAGCTGTGGTTGAAGCTGATGAAAGCCTGATGGTCGCCCATTCTGGCAGGGAAGGTTCCCCAGGCGTCGGTCATGTGTTTCTCCCGTGCACGATTGTCTGTTGACGGTTGTAAAGCGTCCCAATGTATCATCGAAAATCACGTGGGCCGGAGAAGCGCGCATGATCGCGAGTCTGGGCATCCTGGTGCCGGTCGAAGACGATCGCTTCCGGGCGGTGGCAAGTTTCCGTACCCCGAGTTTCGTCCGACCGGCCATGGCATTGCGCCGGCGATCGAAGTGGCGCACGTGCCGGAAGCCGTCGCGCGACTTGAGTCGTGTCGCGTCAGTATCCTGAACGAATGGGACTACGGCGACGGCCCGATCGCGATTTCCGTGGCGGATCCGGCGGGAACGTCTGCGAGATCTGGAGCCGTCCGTGACCGCGTATCGGTACGGCGGGCCGCAAAAAAATTCGAAGGAGATGCCGATGTCGATGTTTGCGGTGAATGGCGTGCGAATCGATCCGCTCAGCGCGCGCGTGACGCACGTGCGCTGGGCGGCCGTGAATCCGGCTGACCGGTCGTGGGCGGCGACGCCCAGCGAAGCACCGGTGGCAGACGTGGCGCGTGCGCTCGCGTCCGGAAACGATGTCCGCGCAATCTTCTCGGCATCGGACGCCACCGCGATCGGCCCCCGGCTGAAGCGCGTGCTGTATCGCGATGCATCGGAAGGCATCGAGCTCGACATCGATGCAACGAACGAGTCGCGCACTTTGCGCGACCTGCCGCAAATCTGACCGGCGCGGCATGCGTCAGCGATAACGGGTGCCTCCGCATGGAGGGCGACACCTGGCCGAATGGCCGCTCGCGCGACGTCGATCGCGAGGAGTAGTATTGGATGACCGTCATGATGCATTGGCGGTTGCGCCGAACGGACTGACGGGGCACGTGATCCTGAGCGAGCCCGTTTTACCGGAAGCGAATATCGCAAACGCGTACGAGATCATGTCCAGACCGCTCATCGCCCTGTTGGCATCCGCGCTTTGTCTGGCGCTGTCGGCTTGCCAGACCGCGCCCGAGCCGCTTCCGCTACCGTCGCCCGACACCGCGTCGGCTGCCGCGGCCGTGCCGGCATCTTCGCCGTCCGAGCCGATCCGTGGCGTCGGCCAGGCACCTCATCTGGCAGGGCAGAGCCACTGGGCGATTGGTCAATGCACGACCAACGGTACCGTCAAGGTGTGCAACTGAACATGACCGATGCCGACGGTGCTTGGCCGGTTCCGCGCGGACGAAGGCGTGTTGTCGTGCGTCGATGCTTACCTTCGTCGATCCCGACCATTTTCCGGCGACAGACAGCCTGTCGCGGCGCTTCGATCGGGTATCCGGCCTCGATGAGCAGATTGTCGCCGATGTGAGCGATTGCGCGATGAACGACGAAAGCGAAACCGCCGATTCCGCCGGCTGGCACGTCGATCCCGACGCGGGAACCGTCGTCGGCCGGTTGCCGATGATGCTGGCGGTCGATGTCCGGAGCCTGAAAGGAAGGGCGATCGCGTGCGCGGTGCTGGCCGTGGCGAGCTTGTGCGGTTACGCGGCCGCGCCGGCGCTTTGGCCGGTGGCGGCACTGGCCGTGTTGCTGGCGCTGGCGGGGGCCGCCTTCTTCGTGTCGTCGCGGCGCAGGATGGCGCTGCAGGTCGACGAGACGGGCTTCAGGCTGATCGGAGCTTTGCGCGAGCAACCCGTCACGCGATGGCGCGACGTCACCGAATTCCGGATCATCAGCGTTGCCGGAAATCGCTACATCGGCTACCAGTTCTCGGCGCTTTCATCGCGCAACAAGGTACCGGGTGGCGTGATGCTGCCGATCGCCCGGTTTGCCGATCTGCCGCTCGATGCGGTGGCCGGATTGCTGGAGGCATGCCGTCGGCAGTTCGGCGCGCCGGGCAACGAGGCCGACCTGACGCGCCAATGACGCCGATGCCGGGAACCCGCGTGCGTCGATACCCGGGAAAACAAAAAAATGTCGGGCGCCGTGTCGATTTCCGCCGGGTTCGTCCGTCGTAGCATCGGAGGCGTGCGCATCGCGCGCCCGTCCCGATTCCGATACGACAACCGCCCGAAGGAGCGACACTCATGTCCACGTCCGTCAAACCGATCCCGGAGGGGATGCGCACGCTGACGCCGCACCTGATCTGCGCCGGCGCAACCACAGCCATCGACTTCTACAAGCGCGCGTTCAATGCGAGCGAACAGTTTCGCCTGGCGATGCCCGACGGCCGGCTCGCGCACGCGTGCCTCGTGATTGGCGATTCGACACTGATGCTGGTGGATGAAATGCCCGAGCACGGCGCGCTCGGGCCGAAGGCACTGAAAGGCACGTCGGTCTGCCTGCACCTGTACGTGCCGGACATCGACGCGGCGATCGCGAAGGCGGTCGCGGCCGGCGCAACGGTCACGATTCCGGCTGCCGACATGTTCTGGGGCGATCGCTACGGACAGGTCGAGGATCCGTTCGGCCATCGCTGGTCGCTCGCGACGCATCAGCGCGACCTGACGCCCGAGCAGATCGCGGAGGCCATGGCCAGCGCGCCGCCGTGCGGAAGCTGACGTAACCCCGCAACCGCAGTTGAGCGGCGGGGCGGCGACATGCGCCTGCGCCCGGTCCGCCCGCGCTTACTTGCCGGCCGTCTTGCCGCGCTGCTTGTCCTCGTACATCCGTTGATCGGCCGATGCGAGCAGGGCGGTCACGTCTCGATGCCGTGCGGGATCGTAGTCGACATGCCCGACGCTGAACCGGATGTCATAGCCGCGTGCGTCGGCCGCGTTGCGCAGCGCGAGCGCCCGCGTCACGCGTTCGACCGGCTCGGCAACGTCGGCCGGATCGGTGGCGCTCAGCAGCACGACGAACTCGTCGCCGCCAAGCCGGGCGATCACGTCGCTGTCGCGCAGCGCGCCCGTCAGCGTGTCGGCGAACGCCTTGAGCGCATGGTCGCCTTCGGCATGGCCGAAGCGGTCGTTGATCGACTTGAAATCGTTCAGGTCGAAGAACAGCAGCACCGCGTGACGGTCGAGGCGATCGCACAGGCTCAGCACGTGGCGGGCGAGAATCTCGAAGCCGCGCCGGTTGGTCAGTTGCGTGAGCTCGTCGGTGGTCGCGAAATGCAGCGCGGCGATCTCGCGCTCGGTCATGTGGGCGAGATCGCCGAGCAGCGCGAGCTCGTCGGGTTCGAGCGAGCGCGGCCGCGTGTCGATCAGGCATAGCGTGCCGATGGGCGCACCGTTTGGCGCCGTGATCGGCCGACCGGCGTAGAAGCGGATGCCGGGCGCGCCGGTGACGAGCGGGTTGTCGTGGAAGCGGTTGTCGTTCAGCGCATCCTGGATCACCATCGTATGGCCCTCGTGCAGCGCATGGGCGCAGAACGAAACGTCGCGCGACGTTTGCGTGACGTCGAGCCCGGCATGGCTCTTGAACCACTGGCGATCGTCGTCGACGAGGCTGACGAGGGCGATCGGTACGTCGAACAGCCTGCGTGCGAGACGCGTCAGGCGATCGAAGCGCTCTTCGGGGGGCGTGTCGAGGATCGAGAGCGAATGAAGCGTATCGAGCCGGGCCGCCTCGTCGGCCGGTTTCGGTGCGATTTGCATGGGCCTTGTCTTTTGTCGCGGCTGCGAGGACGGTTACGGGATTGTATGTCGGACAGTATCGCGCATTGTCCGGCGCATCGCCACGTTGCGAATTCGCCGACCGGTGGTGGCCCGGCACGAATCGATGCAGATGGGGTGAGAAGCAGGCGCCTTGGAACCGCGTTTCGCCCCGATGCGCAATCGGGGGCGCGATACCTCAAGGTACCCCGGCGCAGTGCCGTAAACAGGGCGAGTCCATTCGTTCATCGCCTCCCACCGCACCATGGTTCGATTTCTGTACGCGGGCTATCTCGCGTTTGCGCTGTATCTTCTTTATCCGATGGTTCAGAACACGCTGGCATTCGGCGTCGTTTGCGTGAGCAGCGCGCTGCCCGGCGGCGCCAGCGGCTTGCCGACGTCTTCGGCAAGCGGCGCGAGCGGACAGGCGAATCGCTGTGCGCCGACGACTCAGGCCGGTGCGGCGACCGGGCGGCCGCCGGAACTCCATTGAGTGCGGCGGCGCGCTGGCCATTCGGCTGAATTGAGTTGCGCGCCGCGCTCGCCGATCATCAGCAACACGGCGGATCGAACACGGGGCGCGCGCCGCGCGGCCTGCCTCAGTAGCTGGAGCGGTACGGCGTGCCCTGGTCGAAGCGGCTTTGCCAGTGCGTGAGATAACGCGACGCGAGTTGCGGGTTGTTCCACACCACGACGACGTTCTCGGAATTGCGGCTGGCCGCCGATGCGCTGTAGTTGAACGAGCCCGTTTCGACGTGTTCGGCGTCGATCACGAGGTACTTGTCGTGATGGATCGCATAGGCGTCGATCGTGCGCGTCGGGATGCCTGCGTTGACGAGCAGGTTCAGCGCCTGCTTGCTGCTCTTGGCGCGATTGCCCTTGTCGTCGACGACCACCGCGACATTCACGCCGCGTCGCTTCGCCGCGAGCAGTGCGCGCGTGACAGGCGGCGACGTGAACGAATAGGCGGCAACGCGGATCGAGCTGCGCGCGGCGCCGATCGCTTTCAGCACGAGCGCTTCGGCGCCGCCGTCGGGCGAAAACGCCGATTCGACGACCTGGGTCGCAGGTGCTTCGTGAGTGGGGGCCGGCAGCCAACGCGACACCAAGTCGATCGCCTGCTGGAGCAGCGATTCACTTTGCGTCTTGCCGAAGGCGGCGAACGGAGTGGCGAGCAGGGAGGCGGCGAGACAGGCAGCGGCGAGGCGATTGCGCGACAACATCTTGGACAGCGAACAATTTCGAGACAGCGGGCCGTGAGTGTAACGCAGACGTGGCGGCCCGGTCACGTGTGGATGAGGCGGGATGAGTCATCGCGATGGTCGCGATGACAGAGACGGTGACGCAAAGTTGCGTTGTGCAGGATCCGAGTGCGTGATCGGGTTGATCAGCGGCTGGAGTCGAAAGCAGCGCGCGATTGCGCGTGCGGTGGTGGGAAAGTCGCGGCATGCAAGCCCTGCGCGAGTGCAGCCGGGCGGGCTCGACTCGGGCACGCAACAGCTGCGTGAGTGCGACTAACGATCCGTGTGCGCTGCGCGTTCACTCATGAATGCACGACGCTGCATCAATTCTCGTCCGCGGGCGCCCCGGCTGCCTCGGCTGCGATCCACCCGGGGCCACGCTCCGGCTGCACGTCGCGTGCGTCGAGCGGTTCGCCGCACGCGGAGCATACGGTGACCGCATGCATCAGCTGGCCGCAAGTGCGGTGACGCAACTGCACCGGCGGCCCCTGGCCGTCGTCTTTCCAGCGGTCACCCCACGCCGTCAGCGCGAGCAGGGTCGGGTAGAGGTCGAGCCCCTTGTCCGTCAGCCGGTATTCGAACCGCGGCGGCCGCTCCTGATACGCGCGCTTGACCAGCACGCCTTCGTCAACGAGTCGCGCGAGCCGCTCGGCCAGCACATGACGCGTGAGGCCAAGCTGGGTCTGGAACGCGTCGAAGCGACGGCAGCCGAGGAACGCGTTGCGGAGGATCAGCATGGTCCAGCGGTCGCCGAGCACGGCGAGCGTACGCGCGACCGAACAGTTCAGCGTGCCGATGTCGTCCCATTTCATCGTCGAGTCTCTTGCATCCTTTGCGGCGGTTCAGCGAAACAGCGGGTTCGATTATAGAACCCGTCTTCGGTTGCAACGGGCCCGACCACGTTGACAACGGGCGCCGTCGTTGCCAATAATGAGTTCCAATTTAGAACTTACTCGCGCGGCGACGCGCTTTCAACCCGGAGACAACCCGATGAACCCGCTTTCCCTGTCCGGTCTCGATCTGTTGCGCGCGGCGGTATCGGGCGATGCACCGCTCGCGTCGATTTCCGAGACGATCCCGATGCGTCCGCTCGACGTCGAACTCGGTTATGTGAAGTTTTCGGCGCGGGCGGACGGCCGGCACCTGAATCCGCTCGGCGGCGTGCACGGCGGGTTCGCCGCGACGGTGCTCGATTCGGTCACCGGGTGCGCGGTGCACTCGATGCTGGATGCGGGCGTCGGCTACGGCACGGTCGACCTGCATGTGAAGATGCTGCGGCCCGTGCCGCGCGACGTCGACCTGATCGCGGAAGGGCGCGTGATCCACCTGTCGCGTTCGCTGGGCGTCGCGGAGGGCACGCTGAAGACCGCGGACGACAAGATCGTCGCGCATGCGTCGGCAACCTGTTTCATCCAGCGGCCGCAGTGACGGCGGGCGGCAGCGCCATCGTCCGGGCCGGCACGCGAACCTCGTTGCCGGCGCCGAAGGCCGCCTGTAAGCGTAGGCGAAGCCGGTCTGAAGCGGTCGCTTCAATGTGATAGCGTTCCTGCTTTCCACCGACGCGACAGGAGCAGCATGGAATACCGCACACTTGGCGATTCGGGCATCGAGGTCAGCCTGATCGGCCTGGGCACGATGACGTGGGGCGAGCAGAATTCGGAGCGCGATGCGCACGAGCAGATCGACTATGCGATCGGGCAGGGCGTCACGCTGATCGATGCCGCGGAGATGTATCCGGTGCCGCCGAAACCCGACACGCAAGGGCGCACCGAGGCGTACATCGGCACCTGGCTCGCGCAGCATCGCGCACAGCGCGAGCGCATCGTGCTCGCGACGAAAATCGCGGGGCCGGCGCGGCAGCCGCACAATCCGCGCCATATTCGCGGCGAAGGCAACCAGTTCGACCGCAAGAACCTGACCGAAGCGCTCGACGGTAGCCTCAAGCGCCTGCAGACCGACTACGTCGATCTCTACCAACTGCACTGGCCCGATCGCAGCACGACGACGTTCGGCCGTCCCGCCTATCCGTGGGTCGACGATGCTTATACGGTGCCGATCGAGGAAACCCTCGGCGTGCTCGCGGAATTCGTGAAGGCCGGCAAGGTGCGTGCGATCGGCGTGTCGAATGAAACGCCGTGGGGTGTCGCGCAGTTCCTGCGCGCGGCCGAGAAGCTCGGGCTGCCGCGCATCGCGAGCATCCAGAATCCGTACAGCCTGCTGAACCGCACGTTCGAGAACGGGCTGTCGGAATTCACGCATCGCGACGGCGTCGGCCTGCTCGCGTATTCGCCGCTCGCGTTCGGCTGGCTGTCCGGCAAGTACGAGAACGGTGCGCGTCCGGCTGGCGCACGCATCACGTTGTTCGAACGCTTCCAGCGCTACAGCAAGCCGCAGGCCGTCGAGGCGACGTCGCGCTATGTCGCGCTCGCGCGGCGTCACGGACTGTCGCCCGCGCAGCTCGCGCTGGCGTTCGTCAACAGCCGGCCGTTCACGCGCAGCAACCTGATCGGGGCGACGTCGCTCGAGCAGTTGAAGGAGAACATCGGCAGCGTCGACGTGACGTTGTCCGACGAGATCCTCGCCGAGATCGACGCGCTGCACGAACTGCAGCCGAGCCCGGCGCCCTGACCTGAAGCAGGTGGCGTCCGGCCCGCGCGGCAGCGATGCCGCGACGGGCCGCGCCGGCAGCGCATCGCCGCGCCGTCGGTTCACCCGTTATCGCATCTTGAGCCGCGTGCGCGCGACGAACAGCGCGGCGAGGCTCAGCAGCGCGCACCCCATCAGATAGAGCGCCGGCGACAGCCGGTTGCCGGTCGCGCTGATCAGCCAGGTGATGACGAACGGCGCGAAGCCGCCGAACAGCGTGACACCCGTGTTGTAGCTGACCGCGAGCCCCGTTGCGCGGGTTTGCGACGGGAACAGCTCGGCCATCAGTGCCGGCAGCGCACCGCAGTACATCGCCTTCAGCGCACCGATCCAGACCAGGGCGGCGAGCATGGTCGCGAACGACGCGTGACGCGTGAGCCACGCGAACGTCGGGTACACGGTCACGAGCATCAGGACTGCCGCGACCGCCATCATGCGGATCCGCCCGGTGCGATCGGACAGGTGGCCGACGACCGGTGTGACGAGCGTGAGTACGAAGCCGGTCGCGAGCGTGGCCGCGAAGCCGGTCGATGCAGGCAGCCCGAGTTGCTTGATCGCGTAAGTCGGCATGTACAGGATCATGTAGTTGATCGCGGTCGAGATCACGAGCGCGCCGATCGACAGCAGCACCCGCACCTTTTGTTCCGCGAACAGCTCGCGCACCGGCGCTTCCGAGCGTGCCTGCGTCTTGAACTCGACGCCTTCGTCGACGTAGCGGCGGATATACAGCCCGACCGGGCCGATCGCGAGCCCGAACAGGAACGGCACGCGCCAGCCCCAGCTTTCGAGTTGCGCGGTTGTCAGCGTGGAGGTCAGCAGTGCGCCGAAGCCCGATGCGAGCAGCGTCGCGAGGCCCTGGCTCGCGAACTGCCAGCTCGACATGAAACCGCGCCGCTGCGGTGCGTGCTCGACGAGGAACGCGGTCGAGCTCGCGAATTCGCCGCCCGCGGAAAAGCCCTGCATCAGCCGCGACAGCATGATCCCGAGCGGCGCGAGCAGGCCGATCGATGCATAGGTCGGCATCAGCGCGATCAGCAGCGTGCCGGCCATCATCATCGCGATCGACAGCAGCAGCGACGCCTTGCGGCCCGCGCGATCCGCGTAGGCACCGAGGATGAAGCCGCCGATCGGCCGGATCAGGTAAGACAGCCCGAACGTGCCGAGCGTCAGCATCAGCGACGTCGCTTCGCTGGTGGCGGGGAAGAACAGCTTGGCGATCGTCACCGCGAAGAAGCCGTAGACGATCAGGTCGAACCATTCGAGTGCGTTGCCGATCGACGCCGCGAAGATGATGCGCCGGATCTTCGCGGCGCTGGGGCGGGCGGCTTCCTGCGAGGTCAGGGTGGTCGTATTCATCGTGTGTGCAGGTCCCGTGAAAGGGGCAAAGCGCGTTACAGGGCGGCGCCGGCCGCGGCGGGCGCCGTGCGGCGAACGGCCGGCGCGTCGTCGCCGAGATCCCAGAAGAGGCCGGCCATCATCTGCAGCCCCTCGCTGACGACGCTCGCGAGCAGGTGCTCGTTCGGTGCGTGCTGCGAGCACGCCGGGTACGAGTGCGGCACCCACAGCGTCGGCAGCCCGAGCGTGTCGGCGAACACTTCGTTCGGCAGCGTGCCGCCGAGATTCGGCAGGATCGCGGGCTTCTTGCCGGTGGTCCGCGCGAGCGACGCGACGGCCCAGCGCACCCACGGATCGTCCGGCGGCACGCGCGTCGCCGGTGCGCCGCGTTCGACGTCGATCTCGATGTCGGCGAAGCCGTGCGCATCGAGGTGCGTGCGCAGATGCGCGTGCAGCGCTTGCCAGTCGGTGCCGACGACGAAGCGCAACTGGCAGTGCGCATATGCGGCGGGCGGGATCGCGTTGACGGGGTGCTCGGGGTTGCCGGCCTTGAACGCAAGGATCTCGAACGTGTTCCAGCCGAACACGCGCTCGGGCGCGGTGAGGCCGGGCTCGCCCCAGTCGGCGTCGAGTGCCGGATCGCCGGGGCCGCCGCCGACGGAAAGATCGGCGAGCGCATTGCGCACGGCTGCCGGAATCGGCGGCGGACGCAGCCCCGCGACGCGAATCGCGCCGCGCGCGTCGACGAGGCTCGCGAGCGCATGGGCGAGCACGATCGCCGGGTTACGCAGCAGCCCGCCCCAGTTGCCGGAGTGATGCGCGCCGTCGCGGGCGCGCAGGCTCAGCTTGAAATTGACCGAGCCGCGCGAGCCGAGGAACACCGTCGGGCGCGCGGCGGCGATGCGCGGGCCGTCGGAGGCGATCAGCACGTCGGCCGCGAGCGCGTCGCGCTCCTGGCGGCACAGCGCGTCGAGGCCCGGCGAACCCGTTTCCTCGCCCATCTCGATCAGCAGCTTCGCATTGAAGCCGAGCCGGCCGCCGCGCGCGTCGAGCACGCTCGCCAGCGCGGCCAGGTTGATCGTGTGCTGGCCCTTGTTGTCGGCGCTGCCGCGGCCGTACCAGCGGTCGCCGTCGGCCGTCAGCGTCCACGGCGACAACGGCGCGCGCCACTGCGCGTCGTAGCCGCGCACGACGTCGCCGTGGCCGTAGATCAGCACGGTCGGCAGCGTGTCGTCTTCGTGGCGCGAGGCGAGCAGGAACGGGCCGCCGCCGTCGACGGGATTGTCGACGATCCGCGACGTGAAGCCGAGGCGCGCGGCCTCGGGAGCGATCTCGTCGGTCAGGTAGGCGCGTAGCGCGGCTTCGTTGCCGCTGTCCTGGCTTTCGGTGCGCAGGCCGACGCGGCGGCTCAGGGTCGTGAAGAACGCACCGGATTCGAACTGGTTCAGCGCGTGCTGGATGGCGGCGGTACGGCTCAAGTCGGGTCTCCTCTGACGGGTTCGCCGCACGCGCCGGATCGGGCATGCAGCGTGAAGTGCGATCGATTCTAGGAAGCCGTTTTTTTTGTCACAATGATCGAATTTCGAACCTTTCTTTGCCGAAAAGGCAAAGCGGCAAGCCCGGCAGCCGGGCGGAGACAGAGCGATGGCGGCTTTCCTGCATGGTCTGGCGTTGCGGTATTTCGTCGAGGTGGCGCGCACCGGCTCGATCAGCGACGCGTCCGCGCGGCTGCACGTGGCCGTATCGGCGATCAGCCGCCAGATCGCGAAACTGGAGAGCGAGCTCGGCGCACCGCTGTTCGAGCGCCGGCCGCGCGGAATGGCGCTGTCGGAGGCCGGCGAGCGGCTGCTGGCGTTCGCGCAGCGCAGCTTGCTGGAGGCCGAGCACGTGATGAAGGACATCGGCGGGCTCGACGCACTGCACGGCAGCCTGCTGAAGATCGCGTGCTCGGAAGGGTTCGCGATCGATTTCCTGCCCGGCACGCTGGCCAGCTTCAAGGCGCGCCATCCCGGTGTCGATTTCTCCGTATGGGTGGTGTCGCCGGCGGACGCGACGCGGCGTGTGCGCGATGGCGATGTGGACATCGCGTTGAGCTTCAGCCTCGCGCCGGAGAAGGGCGTGCGCGTCGACCATACCGAGCGCGCGCCGATCTTCGCGCTGGTGCGGCACGACCATCCGCTCGCGACGCGGGAAGCGGTGTCGCTCGCCGATGTCGCGCGTCACCCGCACGTGCTGCCCGAGGCCGGCACGACGGTGCGCCAGCTGATCGACATCGCGTGCGCGCTCGACGGGCTGCTGCTCGAGCCCGAGCTGACGAGCAACAACACGGCGGCGATGTACGGTTACGCGCGGCGCACGGGCGCGGTGATGTTCACGGGGCTGCTGTCGGTGCGTGACCGCTGCGCCGCGGACGGCTTCGTCGTCGTGCCCGTGACGAACCCGCAGCTGCGCGAGCGCAGCATCCAGGTGCAGACGATGGCGGGGCGCGATCTGCCCGCGTCCGTTCGCGCATTCCGCGACCATCTGATCGATGCGATGCAGGCCGCGGCGGCGCCGACGACTGCCGCGCGGGGCCCGAGAGGCCGGCCCGTGAGATAATCGTCAATCCGCCTTCCGTGCCCATGCGGCTCATCGAGCCGCATCGCCCCTGTTCGACGCCAAATTGAAGAACCTGATTGTCACCCTCGATCGCGCCGGCGAGTTCGACGAGATCATCGACGTGCGCACGCCGCTCGAGTTCGCCGAGGACCATATTCCCGGCGCGCTGAACGCGCCCGT
Source organism: Burkholderia sp. Se-20373 (assembly GCF_017104705.1). Lineage (NCBI taxonomy): Bacteria > Pseudomonadati > Pseudomonadota > Betaproteobacteria > Burkholderiales > Burkholderiaceae > Burkholderia > Burkholderia sp. Se-20373. The sequence continues at coordinate 21,249 of NZ_JAAGPH010000067.1, forward strand.
GCTCAGCAACGAGGAGCGCGTGCTCGTCGGTACGATGTACCGCCAGGTGTCGCCGTACGAGGCGACCCGGGTCGGCGCGGCCATCGTCGCGCGCAACATCGCGCGCCATCTCGACACGACGTTCGCCGACCGCCCGCGCAACTGGCGGCCGCTGATCTACTGCTGGCGCGGCGGCAAGCGCTCGGGCTCGATGACGACGTGGTTCAACCTGATCGGCTGGAAGGCGCGCCAGCTCGACGGCGGCTACAAGGCATACCGCCAGTCGGTGTGCGCGACGCTCGACTCGCTGCCGACGCGCTTTCGCTACATCGCGCTCGTCGGCCATACGGGCTGCGGCAAGACGCGCCTGCTGAACGCGCTGCGCGACGTGGGCGCGCAGACGCTCGATCTCGAGGCGCTCGCGTGCCATCGCGGTTCGCTGCTTGGCGCGCTGCCGGGCAAGCCTCAGCCGGCGCAGAAGGGGTTCGATTCGGGGCTCGTCGAAACACTCGGACGTTTCGACCCCGAATGGCCAGTGTTCGTCGAGTCGGAAAGCCGCCGGATCGGGCTTGTGCAGTTGCCGATCGCGTTGATCGAAGCGTTTCACGCAGGGCCGTGGGTGCATGTCGACGCGGCGCATGACGAGCGCATCGCATTCCTCCTCGACGACTATGCCCACCTGTTCGACGAACCGGATGCGTTCAAGGCGCAGCTTCATCGGCTGATCGGCCTGCATAGCCGTGAGCAGGTGACGCACTGGAAGGCGCTGATCGATGCGGACGCACGGGCCGAACTGTTCACCGAGCTGATCGACAAGCATTACGATCCCGCCTATGCGCGCACCTATCGCGCGACGTACAACAAGCCGAACCGGGCATTGACGTTCACGTTCCGGCCCAATGCCGCGGACGGGCGCGATCAGGCGCGCGCGCTGCTGGCCGAACTCGCGCAGGCCGGGTTGCCCGCATCGGCCGCGCTCGCCGCGGGCGCGACATCCGAAACCGACCAAGACCAATCGACGACCACACGATGACGACCACACGCACCCAACCCAGTCCCGCGCTCGGCTGGATGACCTTCCTGCTGATCGCGGTCGCGGGCCTGTTTTATGTGAAATGGTTCCCGTATTACAACAAGGCGTTCGTCGCCGCCGAGCATCATTCGATCGGCCAGTCGATCCTGATGGGCACGTCGGCGGCGGCGCCCGAGCCGTCGCTGAAGGCCGCGCTCGACTACGCGTGGGCGTACGGCAAGGCGATCTGGCAGGCGATGGTGCTGGGCCTGCTGCTCGGTTCGGCCGTGCAGGCGCTGCTGCCCGCGCACTGGGTCGCGCGCGTGCTCGGCCGCACCGGCTTCGGCAGCGTCGCCGCGGGCGGCCTGCTGTCGCTGCCCGGCATGATGTGCACGTGCTGTGCGGCGCCGGTCGTCGCGGGGCTGCGTGCGCGCCATGCCTCGCCGGGCGGCGCGGTCGCGTTCTGGCTCGGCAACACGGTGCTGAACCCGGCGGCGCTGGTCTTCATGGGCTTCGTGCTCGGCTGGCACTGGAGTGCGCTGCGCCTCGTGCTCGGCATCGCGATGGTGTTCGGGATCGGCTATCTGCTGAACCGCATCGCACGCCCTGAAGACCGCAGCATCGACGATGCGCAGCTCGCCGCGCTGGCGGCCGAGCAGGCCGCGGCCGGCAATCCGTTCGTTCGCTGGGTGAAGCTGCTCGCGCGCATGGCCGTGCGGCTCGTGCCCGAATACATCGTGCTCGTGCTGCTGCTCGGCGCCGCGCGCGCGTGGCTGTTCCCGCATATCGGCCCGGACATCGGCAATCATCTCGGCTGGATCATGGCATTCGCGGTCGCGGGCATGCTGTTCGTGATCCCGACGGCCGGCGAGGTGCCGATCATCCAGGCAATGCTGTCGCTCGGCATGGGCGTCGGCCCGGCCGCCGCGCTGCTGATGACGCTGCCGCCGATCAGCGTGCCGTCACTCGCGATGCTCGCGCGTTCGTTCAAGCCTTACATGCTGGCCATCGTCGCGATCCTCGTCGTCGTGTTCGGGATCGCGAGCGGCCTGCTCGCGGTCGCGCTCGGGTTCTGACGCGCGCAAGCGGCGCGCCAAACGGGCGCAATCGTCGTATTCATCCGGCGCCGCCGTTTCACGCGTGCGGCGCCATTTACAAGAAGCAAACAGGAAAACGCATGACCCAACCGAAGATCCATCCTCGACTCGAAAAGGCGCTGACGCGCGGCGATCTCGCGATCCGCCAGGCCAATTCCGCGCGGGCGACTGCCGTGCTGAACGCACTCGGCACGATGATCATCGAGGCCTCCGCAACGATCGGCGTCGAGGCCAGCATCGACATTCCGCAAGGCGACCGCATTTACGATCCGGTCAACGGCCTGTGGCCGCAGAAAATGCTGGTGTCGTTCGACGGCCCGGTGGACGAAGCCGACAAGGAAGAGCTGCGCACGGTGTATCTGGTGGCCGACGATCCGGGCACGCAGTTTCGCGTCGAATGGCATCGCGCGGACGGCAAGCTCGGCCGCCAGGAAGGCGGCCCGCTCGCGACCGTCGCGTTCCTGACCGACGTCGAGATCCCGTGGAGCGACGACGACGAGTAAGGTCGTCGCAGAAAGCCGGCGCTCGCGCGCCGGCCGTCAGCGCATCATCCGCCGCCGGAACAGCCACGCGGACAGCAGGAATCCGCCGACCGCGTAACCGGCGAGTACCGCGACATGCAGCGCGACGTCGGTTGCCGGCCGGCCGAGCATCGCGGGCCGGATCAGCTCGACGGCATTCGCGAGCGGCAGCGCCTGCGCCGCATGCTGTGCAATCGGCGGCAACTGCGTGATCGGGAAGAACACGCCCGACAACAGCAGCATCGGCGTCAGCACGAGCGTCTGATAAAACATGAAGAAATCGTAGGACGGCGCGAGCGCCGTGACGATCATCGCGATGCTGGCAAACGCGAGGCCCGCGAGCGCGATCACGGGCAGCGCCGCGAGCATCGACGGAAACTGCGCATAGCCGAGCGCTCCCGCGACGAGCATGATCGCGGCGCCCGACAGCATCGCCTTGCTGGCTCCCCAGACGATCTCGCCGAGCACGATGTCGCCGAGCGCGAGTGGCGTATGCATGATCGCTTCCCATGTGCGCTGCACGTGCATGCGCGAGAACCCCGAATACATCGACTCGAAGCTCGCGGACATCATCACGCTCGACCCGACCGTGCCGGCCGCGAGGAATGCGATATACGACACGCCGTCGACATGGCCGAGCATCAGTCCGAGCCCGAACCCCAGCCCGAACAGATAGATCATCGGATCGGCAAGATTGCCGAACATCGACGCGAGCGCGAGCTTGCGCCAGACGAGATAGTTGCGGCGCCAGACGGCGATCCAGTTGGTCGCGTTCGCGGGCATCGCGATCGCGAAGCGCGACACGCGCGGTGGTGCCGACGGTGCGGCGGTCGAATAGTTGCGGACATCCATGATCGATCAGTCCTGCATTTCGCGGCCCGTGAGCCGCAGGAACACATCTTCAAGATTGGCCGGGCGATGCAGATAGCGCAACCCCGTGCGACCCTTGAGTCGCGCACTGAGCGGTTCCGGATCGCTCACGTAGCAGAACAGCGTCTCGCCGCTGATCTCGGTGTGCTTCGCGAACGCCGACAGCTCGTCACGCAGCGTGGCCGGATCGGGCCCGTAGATCTCGATCACGTCGCAGCCGATCTCCGATTCGATCAGCGCGTGCGGCGCGCCTTCGGCGATCTTGCGGCCTTCCTCGATCACGCACAGGCGGTCGCACAGGCGCTCGGCTTCTTCCATGAAGTGCGTGGTGATCAGGATCGTCTTGCCGCGTGCGAGCAGTGAGCGCAGCCGCTCCCACATGAGGTGACGTGCCTGCGGGTCGAGGCCCGTCGTCGGCTCGTCGAGCACCAGCACATCGGGATCGTTGACGAGCGCGCGGGCGAGCGTCAGGCGGCGCTTCATGCCGCCCGACAGCTCGCCGACCTTCGCATCGGCCTTGTTCTCGAGCTTCGCGAATTCGAGCAGCGGCTTCACGAGCGCGTGCGCGGCCTGCGCCGACATGCCGAAGTAGCGGCTGAAGACGAGCAGGTTCTCGCGCACGGTGAAGTCGGGGTCGAGATTGTCGAACTGCGGGACGACCCCGACGCGCTGGCGCGCATGCCGCGCACGTGATGGAACCGGTTCGCCGCAGAGCGAAATGGCGCCTGCGTCGGGATGGGTGAGGCCGAGCAGCATTTTCAGCGTGGTGGTCTTGCCGGCGCCGTTCGGCCCGAGCAGGCCGTAGCATTCGCCGGCCTGGACGGTGAAGGACAGGCCGTTGACGACGAGCTTGTCGCCATAGCGCTTTTCGACGTTCCGGAAATCGATCGGTGCAACGGACATGGGCATGTTGTCGTTGTAGGCGGGCGCGGAAGCGTTCCGCTGTTGCCGGATGCGTGGCCGGTTGGCGAACCGATCGGGCGATTACGTGTCACACGGGCATGACCGAAGCGCACGACGCCGGCGCGTGATGGCCCGCTGGAGTACGAACGGGCCATTCTAGTGCATCGACTGGGTCTCTTCAGGGCATGCCTGCACGGTGCGATGCCTGTACGCACCGATCGTGCACTGCATCATCGCGCACGAGCCGAGCGGGGCGAATCAGCGTTTTCCATCCCTTGCGTCCTGAATTGCGGCGCACCATGATGAATGCGTAGGCTCGTTGTTGCGATAGGGAGGTTTCATGGCTAGCTACAACAAGATTTTGTTGTGTTACGACGGCACGCTCGAAGGACGCAAGGCACTGCGTTGCGGCGCCAATCTCGCGATGGACCTCAAGGCCGAGACGCATTTGCTGTCGGTGGTCGACATGCGCTCGAGCATTGCACAGAGCGCGGGTTTGCTGACCGACGTCGCATGTGGCCGGTTCGAGGAAACCGCGCGTGAAATCCTGCAGGAAGGGGTGAACTGGCTGCGCGAGCGCGGCGTGCAGGCCGAAGGCCATTTCGCGTTCGGCTATCCGATCGACGAAATCGCGAATCTCGCGAGGGAGCTGAAGGTCGACCTCGTTGTCGTCGGCCATCGGTGCCGTAGCGGGTTGTCCAGATGGTGGATGGGGTCGGGCAACACGCAACTGCTCGATCGCGTGAACTGCAGCATTCTGGTGGCGTGTTCGTCGGCGCAGGAGCAGAAGGAAGAAATCGCGCGGGAGCGTGAAGCGGCCACGGCGAACGGCAAATGATCCAATGATTCGATGACTGCCTGACCGGCGGATCGCGCCGGTCGGGCGTCATGCCACGTCCGTGGGGCGGGCGCTGACCGTGGCCACTCAGGACCACTCAAGCATGCAGGTCGATTGCGGACAACTTCCACGAGAACAGGCCGAAGCGGTGGAATATCGCCGCATAGCGCGTGCCGTCGGCACTGCGCTGGTAGGTCACGACGAATTCATCGATATTCCGGTAACCGGCGCTGGTTTGCTGCTGGCGCGGCACGTGCGTTGCATCGACCGGGCTGGCCGGTGCGGCAGCGGCGGATGACGGCGATGACGCTGCGGTAGCGGCCGCGTTGCTACCCGGAGCGGCTGCGCTCGCCGGAGGCGCCGGATTGGCCGCCGGCGTATTGCTGCCTGGCGGCAGATTCGACCATTCGGGTGGATGCTCTCCTGGATTGCCACGCGGTGGCAATCCGCTCATCAGCGCGGCTACGCCTTCCGGGGTCGCGTACGCATCGACCAGCGGGCCGATCAGAGCGGACCCGATCAGCGCACCGAGCACCGCGAACGGATTGTTCTTCTTCACCGCGTCGATCCGGCGCATCAACTCTTCCGTGACCTGCTGCTTCAGGCTGATGCGCAGCGACGGGAAATCGACATATTCACTGATGGCCTGCGCATCGCGCGCATCGATCGCCGATTTCAGGCGACCGAGCGCGACGTACGGTGACGCGTACGCATAGCCGATCGCCGCAACGATGGCGACGGCCAGCACGACGATCAGAAGCGGCTTGAGCCGCCATGCGCGGCCCGAAGATCCTGTCACGTTGCCTCCGGTGCGGGGATGTTCCGCAATCAGAGACCGCCTGGCGTGGCCGATCGTTCCTCTGCGATGCAGCGATCGATCATCCGGCACACGGCATCGATCGTGCCGACCATGATCAGGCGCGACCGGCCGTGATAGACGCGCACCGGTGCACGGCGCGCGGGTTCGGCATGATTCAGGCCGGCGTTCAGCGATACCCGCGCGAAAGCGGGGAGCGCCGACGGCAGCAGGGACGCCTGCCGTTCGACTGCGACTTCTTCTTGCACAGGCGCCGCCGCGGACAGCGGTGCGCAGGGCGTGCGGCCGCGCAGGTGACGCAGGCGGCCGAATTGACGGAAAGGCAGCAGACGGGCAAGGCGTTCCATGATGTTCTCCTCAGCGAGACGGAATGTCAGAGTTCGCCCGAGCGAATCAGCCCGACGGCGATGCCTTCCAGCGCGAATTCCGCGCTGCCGGCCTTGACGAAGATGTTTTCGTAATCCGGGTTCTCCGCGATCAGCTCGAGACCGCCCGGCCGGCGCATCAGGCGCTTGACCGTGACGTCGTCGCCGAGACGCGCGACGATGATCTGGCCGTCCTTTGCTTCCGTGCGCTTCTGCACGGCGAGGAGGTCACCGTCGAGGATGCCGGCGTCGCGCATCGACAGGCCGCGCACTTTCAGCAGGTAATCGGGCTTGCTGGAGAACAGCGCGGGATCGCACGCGTAATGCTGCGAGATGTGCTCCTGCGCAAGAATCGGGCTACCAGCTGCCACGCGGCCGACGAGCGGCAGCGACAGCTGCATCAGGCCGGCGTGCGGCAGCGTGAACTGGTGCGGGGCATCGTCGATGCCGAGCAGGCGGATGCCGCGCGACGCGCCGGCGGCCAACTCGATCACACCCTTGCGCGCGAGTGCGCGCAGGTGCTCCTCGGCCGCATTCGGCGAGCTGAAGCCCAGTTCGGCCGCGATCTCGGCACGGGTGGGCGGGAATCCGGAGCGCTCGATCGCGCGACGGATCAAGTCGAACACTTGCTGCTGACGGGCGGTGAGTTTGGTCATGGCTCAACTGTATGGATAGACAGTGAGCTGTATTTTTATACAGTAGTCCGCGAATTTCAAGTGTTACTTGAGGTTCGACGCGATCACGCCGGTTCCGACGCGATTTCACGACGCCCGGACGTCGGTTCATCCGCCGCAACCGTCCATCCCGTCTGCGTTAGCACTTTTGAGTATTAAAAAATGAGGAACGATTATTTTTAATCATGTAACCCGTTCGTTAGACTGGCCCGACATCGCAATACCGACAACACTGGAGAACCAAGGATGGGCAAGCGCAATACGGGGCTGGTGGGCGGAGTGGGCCGCCTGATCGCAACACTCGCGCTGGGCGCGGCGGCGGCGCTGGGCGTCGCGACGCACGCACAGGCCGATACGACCTTCCTGAACGTGTCGTACGACCCGACGCGCGAGCTGTATCAGGACTTCAACCAGGCGTTCGGCAAGGAGTGGAAGGCGAAGACGGGCGAGACCGTCAACTTCAAGCAGTCGCACGGCGGCTCGGGCGCGCAGGCGCGCTCGGTGCTCGACGGCCTGCAGGCCGACGTCGTCACGCTGGCGCTCGCGTACGACATCGACGCCCTCGCGAACAAGGGGCTCGTCAACAAGGACTGGCAGAAGCGCCTGCCCGACAACGCGTCGCCGTACACGTCGACGATCGTGTTCCTGGTGCGCAAGGGCAATCCGAAGGGGATCAAGGACTGGGACGACCTGACCAAGCCGGGCATCTCGATCGTCACGCCGAACCCGAAGACGTCGGGCGGCGCGCGCTGGAACTACCTGGCCGCGTGGGCGTACGCGCTGCACAAGCCGGGCGGCAACGAACAGACGGCGAAGGAATTCGTCACGAAGCTCTACAAGAACGCAGGCGTGCTCGATTCGGGCGCGCGCGGCGCGACCACGAGCTTCGTGCAGCGCGGGATCGGCGACGTGCTGATCGCATGGGAAAACGAGGCATTCCTGTCGGTCAAGGAATTCGGCACCGACAAGTTCGAGATCGTCGTGCCGTCGGTGAGCATCCTGGCCGAGCCGCCCGTCGCGGTGGTCGACAAGGTGGTCGACAAGAAGGGCACGCGCAAGCTGGCCGAGGCATACCTGAACTTCCTGTACAGCCCGCAGGGCCAGGAGATCGCGGCACGCAACTACTACCGGCCGCGTTCGAAGAACGTGCCGGCTGAGCTGACGAAGCAGTTCCCGAAGCTGAAGCTGTACACGGTCGACGATACCTTCGGCGGCTGGACGAATGCGCAGAAGACGCATTTCGCGGACGGCGGCGTGTTCGATTCGATCTACAAGCCGCAGTAACGCCATAACGACAGCGGCGCGCCACGATAGCGCGCCGCATCCCCGACGGGCCGCCGGCGCGATTCACTGCGCCGGCGTTTGCGTCGGACCCATGAGCAGCATCGACCCAGCAAGAGCATCCGATGACGACGTACACCTTTCGCAAGCCGAGCGCGCTGCCCGGTTTCGGCGTGACGCTAGGCATCACGGTGGCCTATTTGAGCCTCGTGGTGCTGATACCGCTCGCCGCCACGTTCCTGAAGACCGCGACGCTGTCGTGGGACCAGTTCGTCACCGCAGTCACGTCGCCGCGCGTGCTGGCGTCGTATCGGCTGACGTTCTCGGCCGCGCTCGGCGGCGCGCTGATCAATGCCGTGTTCGGTTTCCTCGTCGCGTGGGTGCTCGTGCGTTACACGTTCCCGTTCAAGCGGCTCGTCGATGCGGTCGTCGACTTGCCGTTTGCACTCCCGACGTCGGTCGCCGGCATTTCGCTCGCGGCCGTTTACGCGACCAACGGCTGGGTTGGCCAGTATCTCGCGCCGCTCGGCATCAAGATTGCGTTCACGCCGGCCGGCGTGCTGGTCGCGCTGACCTTCATCGGGCTGCCGTTCGTCGTGCGCACGGTGCAGCCGGTGCTCGAGGATTTCGAGCGCGAGCAGGAGGAGGCCGCCGCGTGCCTCGGCGCGTCGCGCTGGCTGACGTTCCGCCGTGTCGTGCTGCCGGCCGTGCTGCCGGCGCTCCTCACCGGTTTCGCGCTCGCATTCGCGCGCGCGCTCGGCGAATACGGCTCGGTGATCTTCATCGCCGGCAACGTGCCGATGAAATCCGAGATCACGTCGCTGCTCATCATCACCAAGCTCGAGCAGTACGACTATGCGGGCGCGACCGCGCTCGCGGTCGTGATGCTCGTCGTGTCGTTCCTGATGCTGCTGCTGATCAACACGCTGCAGTGGTATCTGCAGCGCCGCACGAGCAAGGGCGCGAGCGGTCCCGCGCCCGCTACCGTCACCGCCATCCCGGCAGGAGGCCAGCAATGAGCCAGGAGGCCACCGTCGTGCTGAAAACCCCGTCTGCGGACGCGCAAGGGCGTGCCACGAAGCGGCTCGACCCCGTCACCGAGTCGCGCGTCGTGCGCTGGCTGCTCACGGGCATCGCGCTGGCGTTCCTCGCGTTTTTCCTCGTCGTGCCGCTCGCCGCGGTGTTCGTCGAGGCGCTGCGCAAGGGCGTCGGCTTCTATTTCGAATCGCTGGCCGATCCCGATGCGTGGTCGGCGATCAAGCTGACACTGACCGTCGCCGTGATCGCGGTGCCGCTGAATCTCGTGTTCGGCGTGTGCGCATCATGGGCGATCGCGAAGTTCGAATTTCGCGGCAAGGCGCTGCTGACGACGCTGATCGACCTGCCGTTCTCGGTGTCGCCGGTGATCTCGGGCCTCGTGTACGTGCTGCTGTTCGGCGCGCAGGGCTGGTTCGGACCGTGGCTGCAGGATCACGACGTGCAGATCATCTTCGCGGTGCCGGGCATCGTGCTCGCGACGATCTTCGTCACGTTCCCGTTCGTCGCGCGCGAGCTGATCCCGCTGATGCAGGCGCAAGGCACCGACGAGGAAGAAGCCGCGCGCGTGCTCGGCGCGTCGGGCTGGCAGATCTTCCGTCGCGTGACGCTGCCGAACGTGAGGTGGGGCCTGCTGTACGGCGTGATCCTGTGCAATGCGCGCGCGATGGGCGAGTTCGGCGCGGTGTCGGTCGTGTCCGGCCACATCCGCGGCGTGACCGACACGATGCCGCTGCACGTGGAGATCCTGTACAACGAATACAACTTCGCGGCGGCGTTCGCGGTGGCGTCGGTGCTGGCGCTGCTCGCGCTCGTCACGCTCGCGCTGAAGCTGATCGCCGAGCGTCATCTTGCGGCCGAACTGGCCGACGTGCACGACGCCGTTCCCGCACATGCCGGCCCCGTCGGCGCCGTTTCGTCGAAATCGTAAAGAGGCAACCAGAATGGGTATCACCGTCCGTAACCTTCAGAAGCGCTTCGGCGATTTCACGGCGCTCGACAACGTATCGCTCGACTTCCCGCCGGGCGAGCTGGTCGCGCTGCTCGGGCCGTCCGGCTGCGGCAAGACCACGCTGCTGCGCGTGATCGCGGGCCTCGAGCACGCGGATGCCGGGCAGGTCGTGCTGCAGGGGCTCGACGTCGCGTCGGTCGGCGCGCGCGATCGCCAGGTCGGTTTCGTGTTCCAGCACTACGCGCTGTTCCGCCACATGACCGTGTTCGAGAACGTCGCATTCGGGCTGCGCGTGAAGCCGCGCCGCGAGCGGCCGTCGGAAGCCGCGATCCGCGAGAAGGTGCACGAACTGCTGAAACTCGTGCAGCTCGACTGGCTCGCGCAGCGCTATCCGTCCGAGCTGTCGGGCGGCCAGCGCCAGCGTATCGCGCTCGCCCGCGCGCTTGCGGTCGAGCCGAAGGTGCTGCTGCTCGACGAGCCGTTCGGCGCGCTCGACGCGAAGGTCCGCAAGGAACTGCGCGGCTGGCTGCGTCGTCTGCACGACGACCTGCACATCTCGACGATCTTCGTCACGCACGACCAGGAGGAGGCGCTGGAAGTCGCGGACCGCATCGTCGTGCTGAACCGTGGCCACGTCGAGCAGGTCGGCAGCCCGCAGGATGTCTACGATCATCCGCAGAGCGCATTCGTCTACGAATTCCTCGGTGCGGCCAACCGGCTGCCGGGCACGGTCGCCGGGCGTGGCTTCGTCGCCGAAGGGGCGGCCGCGCCGATCGAGGTCGACGCCGATTTCGCCGGCCCCGCGAACGCCTATGTGCGCCCGCACGACCTGCAGCTGTGGCCGGTGGGCGAAGCAGGGCACCGCGACGGCATCGCGGTGGACGTGCGCCGCGTGATTCCGCTGGGCGGCTCGGTGCGTGTTGAGCTCGAGGCGCGCGCGGGCGGTGCGCTCGAGGCGGAACTCGATCGCGACGCATGGCGGGCGCTGTCGCTGCAGGTCGGCGACGGTGCGACGGCGGTGCCGCGCGCGGTGCGTGTGTTTCCCGCGCGTTGACGAGAAAATGCAGGGCAGGGGGCGGGATACGCTCGGAATCGGCAATCAAACAACGACAGCCTAAGAGGCATACCCATGAATTTTCAGCAATTGCGGTTCGTGCGCGAAGCAGTGCGCCAGAACATGAACCTGACGGAAGTCGCGAACGTGCTGTACACGTCGCAGTCGGGCGTATCGAAGCAGATCAAGGATCTCGAGGATGAGCTGGGCGTCGACATCTTCATCCGGCGCGGCAAGCGGCTGACGGGGCTCACGGAGCCCGGCAAGGCCGTGCACCAGCTGATCGAGCGGATGCTGCTCGACGCCGAGAACCTGCGCCGCGTCGCGCGCCAGTTCGCCGACCAGGACAGCGGCCACCTCGTCGTCGCGACGACGCACACGCAGGCGCGCTACGCGCTGCCGAAGGTGATCCGCCAGTTCACCGACGTGTTCCCGAAGGTGCATCTCGCGCTGCGCCAGGGCAGCCCGCAGCAGATCGCGCAGATGATCCTGAACGGCGAGGCCGATCTCGGCATCTCGACCGAGGCGCTCGACCGCTATCCGGACATCGTCACGTTCCCGTGCTATTCGTGGCACCACACGGTCGTCGTGCCGAAGGGCCATCCGCTCGTCGGCCGCGAGAACCTGACGCTCGAGGAAATCGCCGAGTATCCGATCATCACGTACGACCAGGACTTCACGGGCCGCTCGCACATCGACCAGGCGTTCACGCAGGCGGGCGCCGTGCCCGACGTCGTGCTCACCGCGATCGACGCGGACGTGATCAAGACCTATGTCGAGCTCGGCATGGGGATCGGCGTGGTCGCGGCGATGGCCTACGATCCGCAGCGCGACACGGGGCTCGTCGCGCTCGATACGCAGCACCTGTTCGAAGCGAGCACGACGCGGGTCGGGCTCCGCAAGGGTGCGTTCCTGCGCGCGTATGCGTACCGGCTGATCGAGATGTTCGCGCCGCATCTGAACGAAGCGGAAATCGCGGGGCTGTTGCGCGAAGCCGTTTGACGGCAGCGCGTCGTGCGTCATCCGTGCGCTCACCGCGGATGGCGCGACATACCGGCGCGGGCTGTCATGTATTGGGCAGCGGCAGGCGATTTGCCGCTGCCTGGGTGATTCGACTCACCGTATCATCGACCGCCATCGCGGTTTCCGTCCGATTCTTCGCCGCACGCGGCGAACGACATGGATTCGCTTGCCGACCCTACGACAAGAACAAGAGGGTACGCGTGCACGCCTCGTGTCGGGTTCGGCCATCTGCCATATCGGGCGATCCGTTGGCCGGCAAATGTGATTCAATGCGCGTGAATGCCGGGTGACGTGCGCTCGGGCCGTCCGTTGGTCGCCATCCTGCCGGCCGGATCGCACCTGCGACGCAACGCGCAACACCGGAGCGAAGTGCGAAAAGCAAAGCCTGCAGGCCGTCCGCCTTCAAGAAACAACGCACGTGGATCGCCGGTCCCGGCACGCTCGGAGACCTACCGCGCAGCCTGCAACACGCGTGACGAAGAGGTAAACAATGAATCTGAAATGGCTTCTCTTTTCGTTCGAAGGCCGGGTCGGGCGCCTGCCGTGGTGGATCTACGCGCTGGTTTCCACGGTGCTCAGCGCGATTTTCGATGCGGGTTCCCGCGGTGCGCCGGAAGACGATCTGCCGCCGCTGGTGATGCTGGTGGCCGTCGTCATCGCGGTCGTCGCGGTGTGGTCGTCGATTGCGGTCGGCGTGAAGCGGCTGCACGACATCGACAAGTCGGGATGGTGGATGCTGCTGCTGTTCGTGCCGATCGTCGGCGCGCTCGCGTTGTTCGTGATGAACGGCTTCATCGCCGGCACGCCGCATGCGAACCGCTTCGGCGAGCCGCCGTCGGCCGATGAAGACGAACCGGCGCCGCGGGACCCGGCGTGACACGTGCTCCGAATAAACCCTTAAATATTGATCAGACGGGTTGCACACCGACGCGAATCGGTACAGCATAGCCTTCACTCCGCCGGCGTCCCGCCGGCGGCGGCGCGTAAACGACAGCACGCGCCAGGCAGTCGGCCGTCTGCCTCGCTTCCATTCCGTGGTACCGACAGCAGCATCGATGGCCATTGCCCGGGTAGTGTGGCGCAAACGTTTGCTCACATTAAAACAACAGTCAAACAATAGTCCGGCCCCTTGGGGGCCGGTCGCCAGGAGATGAGTATGAATGTCCTCTTTCGCCGTCGCTTCCTGACCGCCGCGCTCGCCGCCGTCGCGGTCGCCGCCGCACCGGCCGCCCACGCGCAATCGGCAGCCAAGCCGAAGGTCGCGCTCGTGATGAAGTCGCTCGCCAACGAGTTCTTCCTGACGATGGAAACCGGCGCGAAGGAATACCAGAAACACAACGCGGGCCAGTTCGACCTGATCACCAACGGCATCAAGGACGAAACCGACACCGCGAACCAGATCCGCATCGTCGAGCAGATGATCGTGTCGAAGGTCGACGCGATCGTGCTCGCGCCGGCCGATTCGAAGGCGCTCGTGCCGGTCGTGAAGAAGGCGGTCGACGCGGGCGTCATCGTCGTGAACATCGACAACCGGCTCGATCCCGACGTGCTGAAGTCGAAGAACCTGAACGTGCCGTTCGTCGGCCCGGACAACCGCAAGGGCGCGCGCAAGATCGGCGATTACCTCGCGAAGCGGCTGAAGGCGGGCGACCAGGTCGGCATTGTCGAAGGCGTGTCGACGACGACCAATGCGCAGCAGCGCACGGCCGGCTTCCAGGACGCGATGAAGGCGGGCGGGATGAAGGTCGTGTCGGTGCAGTCCGGCGAATGGGAGATCGACAAGGGCAATGCGGTCGCCGCCGCGATGCTCAACGAATACCCGAACCTGAAGGCGCTGCTGTGCGGCAACGACAACATGGCGATCGGCGCCGTGTCGGCCGTGCGCGCGGCCGGCAAGCAGGGCAAGGTGCTCGTGGTCGGCTACGACAACATCAACGCGATCAAGCCAATGCTGAAGGACGGCCGCGTGCTCGCGACCGCCGATCAGTACGCGGCGAAGCAGGCCGTGTTCGGTATCGACACGGCGCTCAAGGCGATTGCGGAGCATCGCAAGCAGGCCGACATGTCGGGCGTGGTCGAGACGCCGGTGGATCTCGTGACGAAGTGACGCGGCCCCGATGCGGCCGCCGCCCTCAAGAATCGGGCGCGGCGGCCGTTATCCGGGGTGAGCGCGATCACGGCCACTGCATGCACATGCACTTGTGAGCGTCACACCCGCGCGCCGCGTGCGCGCGGCCGCAACCAGGATCGCGATGGACCCGACTTTCCAACCCTCCCGCGCAGCCGCTCCCGTGCTGTCCGTCTCCGGCATCGGCAAGACCTATGCCGAACCCGTGCTCGCCGACGTCACGCTGACGCTCGAGGCGGGCCACGCGCTTGCGTTGACGGGCGAGAACGGCGCCGGCAAGAGCACGCTGTCGAAGATCATCGGCGGGCTCGTCGAGCCGACCGCCGGCACGATGCAGCTCGGCGGCGCGCCGTATGCGCCGGCGAGCCGGACGCAGGCCGAGGCACTCGGCGTGCGCATGGTGATGCAGGAGCTGAACCTGCTGCCGACCCTGACGGTTGCCGAGAACCTGTTCCTGAACCGCCTGCCGCGGCGCTTCGGGATCATCGATCGTGCGCGGCTGCGCGACGATGCGCGGGCCGCGATGGCGCAGGTCGGGCTCGACGCGGTCGATCCCGATACGCCGGTCGGCGCGCTGGGCATCGGCCACCAGCAGATGGTCGAGATCGCGCGCAACCTGATCGGCGACTGCCGCGTGCTGATTCTCGACGAACCGACCGCGATGCTGACCGCGCGTGAAGTCGAGCTGCTGTTCGAGCAGATCGACCGGCTGAAGGCGCGCGGCGTCGCGATCGTCTACATCTCGCACCGGCTCGAGGAACTCGCGCGGGTCGCCGAGCGCGTCGCGGTGCTGCGCGACGGCCGGCTCGTCCACGCGGGCGACATGGCGGCGACGACGTCCGACGGGCTCGTCACGCTGATGGTCGGGCGCGAGATCGGCGAGCACATCGATCTCGGCGAGCGTCATATCGGCGCGCCGCGGCTCGTCGTGTCGGGCCTCAGCCGCGGGACGGCGGTGCGCGACGTGTCGCTCGAGGTGCGCGCGGGCGAGATCTTCGGCATCTCGGGGTTGATCGGCGCGGGGCGCACCGAGCTGCTGCGGCTGATCTACGGCGCGGATGCGCCGGACGCGGGGACGATCGCGATCGGCCAGCCGCCGAAGCCGGTGCGGATCGGTTCGCCGGTCGAGGCGGTGAAGCAGGGCATCGCGCTGATCACCGAGGATCGCAAGGGCGAAGGGCTGCTGCTGACGCAGTCGATCACCGCGAACGTGTCGCTCGGCCAGCTCGACCGGCTCGCGCGCGGCGGGATCGTCGACGGCGCGCGCGAAACCGCGCTCGCCGAGCAACAGATCGACGCGCTGCGGATCCGCACGCACGTCGCGACACAGGCGGTCGGCGAGCTGTCGGGCGGCAACCAGCAGAAGGTCGTGATCGGCCGCTGGCTCGCGCGCGACATGGGCGTGCTGCTGTTCGACGAGCCGACGCGCGGGATCGACGTCGGCGCAAAGTTCGAGATCTACACTTTGATGGGCGCGCTCGCGCGCGAAGGCCGCGCGCTCGTCGTCGTGTCGAGCGACCTGCGCGAGCTGATGCTGATCTGCGACCGGATCGGCGTGATGTCGGCCGGGCGCATGACCGCCGTGTTCGAGCGCGGCAACTGGACCCAGGATGCGCTGCTGGCCGCGGCGTTCGCCGGCTTCGGCCGCGACACGCCGCCGGGCGGCGCGCAGCATCCGGACGCGGGGCAGGCGCCCAGCGCTGCTCCCGGTACTTCGAATACAGGACGACCATGACCCAGCCTCCCGTAACCCCGACCGACGCAGGCGCGCAGCAGGACGTGACGGGGCGCCGTGCGCGCACGCTGTCCGGCACGCGGCTCGGCCTGTCGAACTACCTCGGGCTCGCCGGTGCGCTCGCCGCGATGATTGCGCTGTTTTCGGTGCTGAGCTCGCATTTCCTGACCTACGATACGTTCAGCACGATCGCGAACCAGATTCCCGATCTCGTCGTGATGTCGGTCGGGATGACGTTCGTGCTGATCATCGCCGGGATCGACCTGTCGGTCGGCTCGGTGCTCGCGCTCGCCGCGTCGATGGTCAGCGTCGCCGCGCTGAAATGGCAGTGGGGGCCGCTGCCGGCCGCGCTGATCGGCATCGCGGTCGCGACCCTCACGGGCGCGCTGACCGGCGCGGTCACGGTCGGCTGGCGGATCCCGTCGTTCATCGTTTCGCTCGGCGTGCTGGAGGCCGCGCGCGGCCTCGCATACCAGCTGACGAATTCGCGCACGGCCTATATCGGCGACGCGTTCGATTTCCTGTCGAACCCGATCGCGCTCGGCATCTCGCCAGCGTTCCTGATCGCGGTCGCGGTGATGATCGCGGCCCAGTTCGTGCTGACGCGCACCGTGTTCGGACGCTATCTCGTCGGGATCGGCACGAACGAAGAAGCGGTTCGACTTGCAGGGGTTAACCCGAGGCCGTATAAAATTCTCGTATTCGCATTGATGGGCGCCCTCGCAGGGCTGGCGTCGCTGTTCCAGATTTCGCGGCTCGAGGCGGCCGACCCGAATGCGGGCGTCGGTCTCGAACTGCAGGTGATCGCCGCCGTCGTGATCGGCGGCACGAGCCTGATGGGCGGGCGCGGCTCGGTGATCAGCACGTTCTTTGGCGTGTTGATCATCTCCGTGCTGGCCGCGGGGCTGGCGCAGATCGGTGCGAACGAGCCGACGAAACGGATCATCACCGGCGCGGTGATCGTGGTGGCGGTCGTGCTCGATACGTATCGCAGCCGGCGCACCCGCGTGCGGTAGAAAGACAGACAGAACAGACCAGAGAGAAACGGGAAATGGCGACGATCAAGGATGTGGCGGCCATGGCGGGCGTGTCGTTTACGACCGTCTCGCACGTGGTGAACAATTCGCGGCCGGTGTCCGCGGATGTGCGTGCGAAGGTCGAGGGCGCAATCCGCGAGCTGAATTACGTGCCGTCGGCCGTGGCGCGCTCGCTGAAGGCGCGTGCGACGGCGACCATCGGCCTTGTCGTGCCGAACAGCACGAATCCGTACTTCGCGGAGCTAGCGCGCGGGATCGAGGATCAGTGCGCGGCCAATGGCTATTGCGTGTTCTTCTGCAACTCGGACGACGATCCCGTCAAGCAGCGCAACTACCTGCGCGTGCTGCAGGAAAAGCGTATCGACGGGCTGATCGTCGCATCGGCGGGCGAGGATGCGGTGCTCGCGCAGACGCTCGCGGATATCCACGCGCCGCTCGTCGTCGTCGACCGCAACATCGAGGGGCTCGCGGCCGACCTCGTGCAGATCGACCACGAGCGCGGTGCGTACCTGGCGACGCGCCACCTGCTCGAGCTGGGGCATGCGAAGATCGGCTGCATCACGGGGCCGACCGACACGGCGGTCAGTGCAATGCGCGTGCACGGCTTCATCCGCGCGATGGCCGAGCGCGGGGTCGACATCGTGCCGGGCGCGATCGCGGAAAGCGACTTCTCGTGCCTCGGCGGTTATCACGCGGCGTCGCGGCTGTTCGAATCGGTGCGGCCGAGCGCGATCTTCGCCGGCAACGACCTGATGGGCGTCGGCGCGCTGCGCGCGGCGGCCGAGCGCGGCATGCGCGTGCCCGACGACTGTTCGATCATCGGGTTCGACGACATCGAATTCTCCCGTTACACGTATCCGGCCCTGTCGACGGTCGGCCAGTCGGTGCGCGCGCTCGGCGAAATGGCCGCGCAGACGCTGATCGAGCGCATCGGCGGCGGCTCGACCGCCGTGCCGAGCCGCCGCCGCGTCGTGTCGCCGCGCCTCGTGCTGCGCGAATCGACGGCGGTCTACCGCGAGCCGCCGGCTTCCGGCGGTCGCGCATGACGGCGCCCGCGGCA
>NZ_JAAGPH010000068.1:0-38893 GCF_017104705.1 Burkholderia sp. Se-20373
TTTGCTGACCGAGAAGTTCGACCTGTGCCAGTTCGAATTCGAATCGCAGCCGTGGCGCTTCGACCGCGCGACGGTGAAGCGCCTGCGCGTGCCGCTCGCGCTCGTCGCGGCGACGCTCGGCGTGGCGGTGATCGGGATGAACCTGCATTGGTGGAAGCTGTCGCGCGAGCGCGATGCGCTCTCCGCGCAGATCACCGAGACGCTGTTGTCCGCGTTCCCCAAAACGACGACGGTGCTCGACCCGCCCGCGCAGATGCAGCGCCAGCTCGACCAGTTGCGTCTCGCGGCCGGCGAACTGTCGCCGAACGATTTTCTCGCGCTGTCGAGCGGGCTGTCGCGTTCGATGGGCGCGCTGCCGCTG
Organism: Burkholderia sp. Se-20373; assembly: GCF_017104705.1. NCBI lineage: Bacteria > Pseudomonadati > Pseudomonadota > Betaproteobacteria > Burkholderiales > Burkholderiaceae > Burkholderia > Burkholderia sp. Se-20373. The sequence continues at coordinate 362 of NZ_JAAGPH010000068.1, forward strand.
AACGGCATCGCGTCGCTCGACTATCACGACCGGCGGCTCGACGTCGGCTTCAAGCCCGAGGTCAAGGTCGATCCCGATTTCACGCAGCGCCTCGCGCGTAACGGACTGTCCGGCGAAGTCGACAGCAACACGGGCAAATGGACGATCCGGAGCCGCTCATGAAGACGGAACAACTGAACCAGACGCTGGCCCAGTTCTGGGGCGAACGCTCACAACGCGAAAAGATGCTGCTCGGCTGGGGTGGCGCCGTGCTGGCGGTCGCGATCGCGTATTCGGTGCTGTGGTCGCCCGCGCAGGAAGGGCGTGCGCGGATCCAGCGCGAGCTGCCGACGATGCGCCGCGAGCTGGCGCAGATGACCGCGCAGGCGAACGAGGCGAAGTCGCTGACGGCCGCCGCGCAGGGCGTGGCACCGACCGGCCTCGCGCTGAAGGACGCGCTGACCGCGTCGCTGTCCGATCACGGGCTGCAGGGCGCGCAGGTGCAGATCGTCGGCAACGGTGTGCAGATCCAGATGAAGAATGTGTCGTTCCCGGCGTGGACGCAGTGGCTCGACGATGCGCGCCGGCAGTTCAAGGTGCAGGTCGGCGAGGCGCATGCCACTGCGCTGAAGGACGATGGCCAGGTCGACCTGACGGCCGTGATGCAACCGTCTACGCAGAAATGACGCAGCTGGACGACGCAAGTGGCGGTCGGCCGATGAGGCCGGGATTGAAGCGGCTCGCCACCGCATTGCCGTGGTTACTGGCGGGTGGCCTGGCGACGGCGTTGACGCTCGTCGCGCTCGCACCGGCCGCATGGATCGCGCCGCAGTTCGCGCGCGCGACCGGCGGGCACGTGAATCTCGTCGATCCCGACGGGTCGCTGTGGCACGGCTCGGGCACGCTGATGCTCGCGCCGGGGGCCGACCAGAGCGCGGCGACGCTGCTGCCCGGCCGGGTCGAATGGACCACGGGCTTCTGGCCGCTGCTGACCGGGCGCGTGCAGATGCGCATGCGGCAGACCGAGGCGATGCCCGACGCGGTCACGCTCGATGCGACATGGCGCGGCGCGGTGCTGTCGGCGGGCACGATGGCCGTGCCCGCGTCGCTGCTCGCGGGGCTCGGCACGCCGTTCAACACGCTCGACCTGCAGGGCGACGTGCGGCTCGGCTGGAGCGACTGGCGCCTGATCGGCAACAACGCGTTCGGCCAGCTGACGGTGACGATCGACTCGATGAGTTCGCGCGTCTCGCGCGTGAAGCCGCTCGGTTCGTACCGCGCGGTGCTGCAGGCGAAGGGGGCCGGCGCCGATCTCGACCTGTCGACGACGCAGGGCCCGCTGTTCCTCGATGGCCACGGTACCTTCGGCCCGGGCCAGGGCTCGTTCCGCGGCACCGCGCACTCGGCGCCCGAGCAACAGGCGAACCTCGCGGGGCTGCTGAACCTGCTCGGCCACCCGATCGGCAACAACGAGGTGTCGCTGATCTTCGGCGACGCGCAGCGCTGACGCGCGCGTCGCCCTTCCCTGCCTACTTCTGCGCGAGCGGTGCGGCGACCGCCGGTGCGGTGGCCGCGGGCTCGGCCGCACCGGACGCCGGCGCCGGCGCCGCCACGTCGCCGTTCTCGCGCGCCATCTCAGCCACGTTCCAGCCGCCGCCGAGCGCCTTCACGAGCCCGACCGACGACGTCATCCGCTGCCCGGCGATCGTCGCGAGCTTCTGCTGCGCGGTGAATGCGGTGGTCTGCGCGGTCAGCACGTTCAGGTAGGCGACCGTACCGGCCTTGTACTGGTTCGTGACGATCGCGAGCGCATGCTCGGCGCTGTCGACCGCCTGCCGCTGCACGTCGATTTCCTGCGCGAGGATGCGCTGCGACGCGAGGTTGTCCTCGACGTCCTGGAACGCGGTGAGCACCGCGAGGCGGTACGCGGCGACGTCCTGGTCGTAGGTCGCGCGCGCGGCGTCGGTCTGCGCGGCGCGCAGCCCGGCGTCGAACAGCGTGGCCGCGAGCTGCGGGCCGACCGTCCAGAAGCGCGCCGGTAGCGTGAACAGCTGCGACCACACCGAGCTCTGGAAGCCGCCGGTGGCCGACAGCGTGAGCGTCGGGAAGAACGCGGCGATCGCGACGCCGATCTGCTCGTTCGCGGCCGCCGCACGGCGCTCGGCCGCCGCGACGTCGGGCCGGCGCTCGAGGATCGCGGACGGCACGTCGACCGGCGTGATCGGCGGCTCGGCCGCGAGCGGATTCGGCGGCAGCGAGAAGGTCGACGCCGGTTCGCCGATCAGCGTCGCGATCGCATGCTCGTACTGCGCACGGGCCACGCCGTTGTCGATCGATGCGGCCTGCGCGCTCTGCAGCTGCGTTTGCGCCTGGATCACGTCCGCACGTGCGGCAACGCCCTGCGCGTACTGGTTCTGCGTGAGTTTCAGCGACTGTTCGTACGACTTCACGGTGTCGTCGAGCAGCTTCTGCAGCGCATCGGACGTGCGCAGCTGGAAATAGGTTTGCGCGAGCAGCGCCTGCTGCGACAGCCGCGCGTTCGCGAGATCGGCCGCGGCGGCCGCTTCGCCGGCACGCTGCGCGCTGACGGTGCGACTCACCTTGCCCCACAGGTCCGGTTCCCAGCTCGCGTCGAGGCCGACGCTGTAGCTGTTGTTGATCGAGCCGGACGAACCGCTGCCGAAGCTCGACGAACCTGACGACACCGATGTGCGCGGCGTGCGGGCGCGCGAGCCCGACGCGGTCAGCCCGACGGTCGGGAAATACGCGGCCCGCGCCTCGGTGACGAGCGCGCGCGCCTGCCGGTACGCGGCCGCCGATTGCGCGATGGTCTGGTTCGACGCGTTGAGCCTGTCGATCAGCGCATCGAGCTGCGGGTCGTTGTAGACCGTCCACCACGCGCCGCGGTCGGTGCGGTCGGCGGGCTGCGCGACCTTCCAGCCGGCCGGCGCTTCCTTGTAGGCGGCGGGGATCGACGTGTCGGGCCGGTGATAGTCGGGCCCGACGGCGCAGCCGGCGAGCAGCACGGCCGTCGCGACGGCGACGGCGGCGCTCAGCGGGCGAAGGGCGCGCGGGAGGGAGGCGTACGGCATGGTGGTTTTCCTGTCTGGGCGCGACGTCCGGCGAGCGGCGTCGCGCGATGCGGTCGTCGTGCCGCTGGCGGACAAATGGTAACTGACGGCGGGAAAGCTGCGCAGCCCCAAGGGTACGGTGCGTGGCGACAGGAATGTGTTACCGGCGCGAGCGGCCGGTTTACCGGCCATTACGGCAAGCTGACGGAGAGAGGGGATGCGACGCCGGCCGTGCGGGGTGCGGCCGGCATTCAGTGGGAGCAGCCGGGAAGGCGGGAGACGCGCGCGGTCAGCGGTCAGTGGCAGCGCGCGGGCAACGGGAGCGGTTCGGCGGCGGACCGCCATGTCGACGGCTCCGTCGCGGCCGGCTGGCCCGCGCGGCGAGCGCCGTCTTTCGCGTTGCGCTGCCGGCGATGATCGAACCATGCGAACCCGAGCGCCGCGAGCGAGCCGCCCGGGACCACCAGCATCGTCACGTACAGCGCGATCTTCCAGCCGCGGTGCGGCCCGGAAAACGCATGATGAGCGGTATCGGTCAGGTTGCGGCGCAGCGCGCCGGCGGCATTTTTCAGGAACAGCATCGCGAACATCCTCGGGTGCCCGCAGCGCGGGCGCATCGGTCAGAACATAGTCTCCGGCAGTGCAACATGCACGTCGTAACTGGTTGCCTCAAATAATATTGACTATGCAATCAATTTTCAAGATACTGGGCGCGTCCAAATCTGAAACGCACTATTGCTGCGCGCGCAATCGCATGACCGGCGGCCTTTACGATCCCGAGAACATCGCACTGGAAACGAGCCTCGGCTATTACCTGTCGAAGGCGAAGCAGGCGCTCGTCGAGCGGATGGACCGTGCGCTCGAGCCGCTCGACCTCACCGCGCAGCAGATCGGCGTGATCCTGCTGTTGTCGCGCGGCTATGCGCGCACGCCGTTCGAGCTGTCCCGCAAGATGTCGTACGACAGCGGGTCGATGACGCGGATGCTCGACCGGCTCGAACGCAAGGGGCTGGTCGCCCGGTCGCGCAGCGAGCAGGACCGCCGGATGATCGAGTTGACGCTGACCGAACGCGGCGCCGACGCCGCCCGTGCACTGCCGTCGCTGATCGCGAACGCGCTCAACGCGCAACTCGACGGTTTCTCGGCCGACGAGCTCGTGACGCTCACCGGCCTGTTGCAACGCTTCATCGCCAACGGGCCCGGTTCGGCCGGTTGCCCGAAACCCGACGAAGAAGCGGACGGCTGAGATGCGCGGAGGCCCCATGTCTAGGTTAAGCACTCGCTTATTTCTCTGTCTGGGCAGAAGATGACAGGGCACGCGCTCCCCTTTTCCCTTTATCCGTTCCACCCGGCCGGGCGGCGCTGCGGCGCACACCCGTGCGTTGTGCCGGCGCGTCGTGCGCGCCGCGTCTAGGAGATTCCGATGTCCGCCACCACGGCATCCGCCGCCCCCGCCGCCGAACCCGCGCCGTTGTCCGGCGGTGCGCTCGCGCTGCTCACCGTCGGGCTTGCGCTCGGCACCTTCATGGAAGTGCTCGACACGTCGATCGCGAACGTCGCGGTGCCGACCATTTCCGGCAGCCTCGGCGTCGCGACGAGCGAAGGCACCTGGGTGATCTCGTCGTACTCGGTGGCGTCCGCGATCGCGGTGCCGCTCACCGGCTGGCTCGCGCGGCGGGTCGGCGAGGTGCGGCTGTTCACGCTGTCGGTGCTCGCGTTCACCGTCGCATCGGCGCTGTGCGGCCTCGCGACCAACTTCGAGACGCTGATCGCGTTCCGGCTGCTGCAGGGCCTCGTGTCGGGGCCGATGGTGCCGCTGTCGCAGACGATCCTGATGCGCAGCTACCCGCCCGCGAAGCGCGGGCTCGCGCTCGGGCTATGGGCGATGACGGTGATCGTCGCCCCGATCTTCGGCCCGTTGCTGGGCGGCTGGATCAGCGACAACTACACATGGCCGTGGATCTTCTACATCAACCTGCCGATCGGCGTCTTCTCGGCGACCTGCGCGTATTTCCTGCTGCGCGGCCGCGAGACGAAGACGTCGAAGCAGCGGATCGACGCGATCGGCCTCGCGCTGCTCGTGATCGGCGTGTCGTGTCTGCAGATGATGCTCGACCTCGGCAAGGACCGCGACTGGTTCAACTCGACGTTCATCGTCGCGCTCGCGCTGATCGCGGTCGTGTCGCTCGCGTTCATGCTCGTGTGGGAGGCGACCGAGAAGGAGCCGGTGGTCGACCTGTCGCTGTTCAAGGACCGCAACTTCGCGCTCGGCGCGATGATCATCTCGTTCGGCTTCATGGCGTTCTTCGGCTCGGTCGTGATTTTCCCGCTGTGGCTGCAGACGGTGATGGGCTACACGGCGGGCAAGGCCGGCCTCGCGACCGCGCCGGTCGGGCTGCTCGCGCTCGTGCTGTCGCCGCTGATCGGCCGCAACATGCACCGGCTCGACTTGCGGATGGTCGCGAGCTTCGCGTTCATCGTGTTCGCCGGCGTGTCGATCTGGAACTCGACGTTTACGCTCGACGTGCCGTTCAACCACGTGATCCTGCCGCGGCTCGTGCAGGGGATCGGCGTCGCGTGCTTCTTCGTGCCGATGACGACGATCACGCTGTCGAGCATCTCCGACGACCGGCTCGCGAGCGCATCGGGGCTGTCGAACTTCCTGCGCACGCTGTCCGGCGCGATCGGCACCGCGGCGAGCTCGACGTTCTGGGAGAACGACGCGATCTACCACCACGCGCGGCTGTCGGAATCGGTGAGCGTGTATGCGCAGAACACGATCGACTACCAGGGCGCGCTGTCGCAGCTCGGCATCGTCGGCCAGACGGCCAATGCGCAGCTCAACCAGCTCGTCACGCAGCAGGGCTTCATGATGGCGACGAACGACTTCTTCCTGCTGTCGGCGTTCATGTTCGGCGCGCTCGCGGCGCTCGTGTGGGTCACGAAACCGAGGAAGGGCGCGGGGCCGGCGATGGGGCATTGACCGCGCGGCGGGCGGCTGTTGCGCCCGCCTCGTTCGCTTGACCACCCGCCTCGGCGGACTTCACTCCCTCGCCCGCAACCCACCAAACGCCAGATCGTCACCCGGCGCGATCGGCAGCGTCGCCCGCGCCACGTCGAGCCACGCGCGCGCCGCGTGCGACAGATACCCCTTCTTCAGCCACCCGAGCGCGATCGCCCACGTGATCTCCGGCTCGACGATCGGCCGACACGTGAACTGGCCCGCGTCGAGCCGCCGGCAATACGGCTCGGGCAGCAGCGCGATGCCGACCCCCGCATGCACGAGCGCGGCCATGAAATCCCAGTGGCCGCTCCGGCTCACGATCGACGGCGTGAAGCCGGCCTGCCGGCACGCATCGAGCACCGCATCGTGCAGCGCGAGGCTTTCCGCATAAAACACGAACGACTCGCGCGCGAGATCCGCGAGCGGTACGGCCGCGTGATCCTCCCAGCGCGACTCACGCGGCGCGACGAGCCACAGCGGCGCGCGCACCATCGGCAGCCGCTCGAAGGTGCCGGGATCGACCGGCTCCAGCAGCCCGCCGAGTTCCAGCTCACCCGACGTCAGCGCCGCCTCGATCATCCGTGCGCCCTGCTCGAACAGTTTCAGCTCGATGTTCGGATAGCGCTGCTTGTACGCGGCGATGATCGGCGTGAACAGCGAGCCGCCGAGCGGCGGGATGCCGATCGTCAGCTCGCCGCGCCCGAGCGTGCCGAGATCGTTCAGCTCCGACTGCAGCTGCGCCTGCGCGGCGAGCACGTCCTGGCCGCGCTGGAACACGATCCGCCCCGCGTCGGTCAGCACCATCTGCCGGCCGTCGCGCAGCAGCAGCGGCGAACCGATCTCGTCCTCGAGCGCCTTCACCATCTTGCTGATGGTCGGCTGGGTCACGAACAGCTTGTCGGCGGCCGCCGTGAAGCTCTGCTGGCGAACCACCTCGACGAAGTACCGCAACGCGCGCAATTCCATCGATGACTCCCCAAAGTGGTGCGGCGATCAAAAACGAATTCTGAATTGGAATGACAAGGATAGAGACAAGTCATTTTATTTATGGTTAGGGGAAACCCTATACTCCCATCATCAACGGAATATCTGTAGGGAGCCCGCCATGACCAAGCCGACCGCCGCACTTGCCGCCCGCCCCGCCGCTTCGGGCAGCCTGGCGCACACGGGCCGGATCGCGCTGCAGGCCACCGCGCTCGGCGTGCTGTGGATGGCGGTCGACTGGGCCGTGCGCAAGATCGGGCTGCCGATTCCGTCGGGCGTGATCGGCCTCGCGGTGCTCCTCGTGCTGCTGTTCTCGGGCCGCGTCGCGCCCGCATGGGTGAAGGACGGCGCGAACTGGCTGCTGTCCGACATGCTGCTGTTCTTCGTGCCGGCCGCCGTCGCGGCCGTGCAGTACGGCGGGCTGTTCCGCGAGGACGGCTGGCGCATCGCGCTGGTGATGCTCGCCGGCACCGCGTTCGTGATGGTCGCGGTGGCCGTCGCGGTCGACCTCGCCGCGAAGCTCGAGCGCCGGCTCGCCGCGCAGCGCGTGTTCGCCGAACGCCGCCGCACGCGCCTCACCGCCGCGTCCGCCCACTGAGCCGGAGCCTGCCATGCTTGCCGCATTGTCGAACCTGTCCGCCGACCAGGCGAACACCGCGATCTCGTTCGGCTGCTTCGTGCTGACGGTCGTGCTGTATTTCGCGTCGAAGCGGCTCTACGCGTACAAGAAGACGCTGCTGTTCTCGCCGCTCGTGTTCGTGCCGGGCGTGCTGGTGCTGCTCGTCCTGCTGACCGGCATCCCGTATTCGGTCTACTTCCACGACACGCGCTGGCTGATGTGGCTGCTCGGCCCGGCGACGATCGCGTTCGCGGTGCCGATCTACGACTATCGCGACCTGATCCGCCGCCACTGGCTGTCGCTGTCGGTCGGCGTCGCGGTCGGGATCTGCGCAGGCGTGTGCGGGTCGCTGCTGCTCGCGAAGCTGCTGCACCTGTCGCCCGAGCTGCAGCGCTCGCTGATGACGCGCTCGGTGTCGACGCCGTTCGCGCTCGCCGTATCGGACAAGATCCACGCGCCGAAGGATCTCACCGCGCTGTTCGTGATCGCGACCGGCATCTGCGGGATGCTGCTCGGCGAGCTGGTGCTCGCGCTGGTGCCGATGCGCACGCGGCTCGCGCGCGGCGCGCTGTTCGGCGCGGCCGCCCACGGCGTGGGCACCGCGAAGGCGCGCGAGATCGGCAGCGAGGAAGGCGTCGTGTCGAGCCTGACGATGATGATCGCGGGCGTCGCGATGGTGCTGATAGCGCCGCTCCTGACGCTGCTGCCGATCTGACCGGGCGGCGGACGCCCGCCAAACGCCGGCCCAGCCCGGCGCGATCGTGCCTGCCGCCATCGGCGCGGCAGGCTCCGCAAGGCGGGCACGGCGCTCACGCCCCACGCCACCCACCCGCTTCAGCCGCCCGCCCGGGCGGCCCTTTCCGCCCCCACTTACCCTGCATCGAGCCGACACCCGGCCGACAATCGGCTGAGATAGCCGCAAATCCCCCCTCTTTTCCGCCCATCGGGCTCGGCCCGGATGCCGAACAATGCATGCTACGAGACATCACGCACGCATTCACATGGCCTCCACGACCGCAAACCCGACCGCCGACAAGCCGGCTTCCTCCGGCAAGTTCAAGCGCATCGCGCTGATCGCCGTCATCGCGCTGGGCGCGGCAGCCGCCGCAGCCGGCGGCATGTACGTGTTCCTGAGCAAGGAAGGCGTCGGCCATGCGAGCAAGCCCGCCGAGCCGGCGCCGCTGGCCGCGCCGGTGTTCTTCCCGCTCGACCCGCTGACCGTGAACCTGCAGTCCGACGACGGCGCGCAGCACTACCTGCGCGTCGGCCTGTCGCTGAAGCTCACCGACTCGAAGGCGCAGGAGCAACTGACTGCGCGGATGCCGGAGATCCGCAGCCGGATCCTGCTCGCGCTGTCGAACAAGCATCCCGAGGAGCTCGCGACGCCGGACGGCAAACGTTCGCTCGCGAAGGAACTGCGGGAGCTGATCGAGCAGCCGACGCAGCCGGGCAACCAGCGCGCGAAGGTCGACGACGTGCTGTTCACCGAGTTCGTCGTCCAGTAACGCGGCCGCGAAAGGAGCGCGTATGGGTCACCAGGAGTTCATGTCCCAGGAGGAGGTCGATGCCCTCCTCAAGGGCGTCACGGGCGAAGCCGATTCAGTCGACGAACAGCGCGACACATCGGGCGTCCGCCCCTACAACATTGCGACGCAGGAGCGGATCGTCCGCGGCCGGATGCCCGGCCTCGAGATCATCAACGACCGCTTCGCGCGCCTGCTGCGGATCGGCATCTTCAACTTCATGCGGCGCACGGCGGAAATCTCCGTCAGCCAGGTGAAGGTGCAGAAGTACAGCGAGTTCACCCGCAACCTGCCGATCCCGACGAACCTGAACCTGGTGCACGTGAAGCCGCTGCGCGGCACGTCGCTGTTCGTGTTCGACCCGAACCTCGTGTTCTTCGTCGTCGACAACCTGTTCGGCGGCGACGGGCGCTTTCACACGCGCGTCGAGGGCCGCGACTTCACGGCCACCGAGCAGCGGATCATCGGCAAGCTGCTGAACCTCGTGTTCGAGCACTACACGACCGCATGGAAGAGCGTGCGGCCGCTGCAGTTCGAGTTCGTGCGCTCGGAAATGCACACGCAGTTCGCGAACGTCGCGACGCCGAACGAGATCGTCATCGTCACGCAGTTCTCGATCGAGTTCGGGCCGACGGGCGGCACGCTGCACATCTGCATGCCGTACTCGATGGTCGAGCCGATCCGCGACGTGCTCGCGTCGCCGATCCAGGGCGAGGCGCTCGAAGTCGACCGCCGCTGGGTGCGGGTGCTGTCGCAGCAGGTGCAGTCCGCCGAGGTCGAGCTGACCGCGAACCTCGCCGAGATCTCGTCGAACTTCGAGAAGATCCTGAACCTGCGCGCGGGCGACGTGCTGCCGCTGGAGATCGAGGACACGATCACCGCGAAGGTCGACGGCGTGCCGGTAATGGAATGCGGCTACGGAATTTTCAATGGTCAATATGCGTTGCGCGTGCAGAAGATGATCAGCGCGGGCGATTCGATGAAGGAAGGTGGATATGAGTGAGCTGAACCAGACGCCCGAGGACGACGCACAAGCGATGGCCGACGCGGCTCTCGCGGCATCGGCTGCCGCCGCGCAGGCGGCACCGGCCGCGGCGGAAGAAGATCCGGGCATGGATGACTGGGCGGCCGCGCTCGCCGAGCAAAACGAGCAGCCGGTTCCGGCCGGTGCGACGGGCGCCGGCGTGTTCCAGCCGCTGTCGAAGGCCGCGGCGAACACGACGCACAACGACATCGAGATGATCCTCGACATCCCGGTCAAGATGACCGTGGAGCTCGGCCGCACGAAGATCGCGATCCGCAACCTGCTGCAGCTCGCGCAGGGTTCGGTCGTCGAGCTGGACGGCATGGCCGGCGAGCCGATGGACGTGCTCGTGAACGGTTGCCTGATCGCGCAGGGCGAGGTCGTGGTGGTCAACGACAAGTTCGGCATCCGCCTGACCGACATCATCACGCCGGCCGAACGTATCCGGAAGCTGAATCGATGAACGTAGTAAAGCCCGGCCGCCGCGTGCGCGTCGCAAGCGTCGCAGCGGCTGCCGCGGCCATTGCGGCGGCGCTCGCAACCGCGCCGGCCGGCGCCGCCGACATGAACGCGGTGAACCACCCCGGGGCGATCGCATCGAGCGTGATGGTCGGCTCGGCCGCCCCGTCGCTCGGCGTCGGCGCGGTGCTGCAGACGCTGGTCGGGCTCGCGGTCGTGATCGGTCTCGTGTTCGCGTGCGCGTGGCTCGCGCGCCGCTTCGGCTTCCAGCATGCACGCCGCGGCGGCCCGCTGAAGATCGTGTCGAGCGTCGCGGTCGGCGCGAAGGAAAGCGCGACGATCGTCGAGATCGGCGATACCTGGCTCGTGCTCGGCGTCGCGCCGGGCAACGTGCGATTGCTGCATACGCTGCCGGCCGGTTCGGCGGCGGCCCCGGTTTCCGCTGATGCGCCCGCCGGCGCCGCCCCGTCCGACGGCGGCCTGCCCGGCACGTTCGGCTCGCGGTTTCGCGACGCGCTCGCGGGCGAAGCCGCGAAGCGCCTCGGTCGCGGCAAGGACCGCTGACATGGCGCCGCGCCCTCTTTCCGACCTCGCATTCCGATGAAACACGCCTTCCTGCATCGCGCGGCGCGCTTCGCGCCCGTGCTGATCCTCTGCCTCGCCCCCGCGCTCGCGTATGCGCAGGCGAACGGCCTGCCCGCGTTCAATGCGAGCCCGGGCCCGCACGGCGGCACCACGTATTCGCTGAGCGTGCAGACGATGCTGCTGCTCACGATGCTGTCGTTCCTGCCGGCGATGCTGCTGATGATGACGAGCTTCACGCGCATCATCATCGTGCTGTCGCTGCTGCGCCAGGCGCTCGGCACCGCGACGACGCCGCCGAACCAGGTGCTCGTCGGCCTCGCGATGTTCCTCACCTTCTTCGTGATGTCGCCGGTGCTCGACCGGGCGTACAACGACGGCTACAAGCCGTTCTCCGACGGCTCGATGCCGATGGAGCAGGCCGTCCAGCGCGGCGTCGCGCCGTTCAAGACCTTCATGCTGAAGCAGACCCGCGAGACCGATCTCGCGCTGTTCGCGAAGATCTCGAAGGCCGCGCCGATGCAGGGGCCCGAGGACGTGCCGCTGTCGCTGCTGGTGCCGGCGTTCGTCACGAGCGAGCTGAAGACCGGCTTCCAGATCGGCTTCACGGTGTTCATCCCGTTCCTGATCATCGACATGGTCGTCGCGAGCGTGCTGATGTCGATGGGGATGATGATGGTGTCGCCGTCCACCGTGTCGCTGCCGTTCAAGCTGATGCTGTTCGTGCTGGTCGACGGCTGGCAGCTGCTGATCGGCTCGCTCGCGCAGAGCTTTACGTAAGCCGCGGAGGAACACGCACGATGACGCCCGAACAAGTGATGACGCTCGCGCACCACGCGATGATGGTCGGCCTGCTGCTGGCCGCCCCGCTGCTGCTGGTCGCGCTCGCGGTCGGCCTGGTCGTGAGCCTGTTCCAGGCCGCGACGCAGATCAACGAGGCGACGCTGTCGTTCATCCCGAAGCTGCTCGCGGTCGCCGCGACGCTCGTGATCGCCGGCCCGTGGATGATGACGACGATGCTCGACTACCTGCGGCAGACGCTGCTGCACGTCGCGACGCTCGGCGTCGGCTGAGCCGCGCGCACCACCCGGCGGCGATGTTCTCGGTTACCTACGCGCAGCTCAACGGCTGGCTCACGGCGTTCCTGTGGCCGTTCGTGCGGATGCTCGCGCTCGTCGCGACCGCGCCCGTCGTCGGCCATGCGGCGGTGCCCATCCGCGTGAAGATCGGCCTCGCCGCGTTCATGGCGCTGGTCGTCGCCCCCACGCTCGGCGCGATGCCGGACGTCACCGTGTTCTCCGCGCAGGGCATCTGGATCGTCGTCACGCAGTTCCTGATCGGTGTCGCGATGGGCTTCACGATGCAGATCGTGTTCGCGGCGGTCGGGGCGGCCGGCGACTTCATCGGGCTGTCGATGGGGCTCGGCTTCGCCACCTTCTTCGATCCGCACACGAGCGGCGCGACGCCCGCGATGGGCCGCTTCCTGAACGCGGTCGCGATGCTCGCGTTCCTCGCGGTGGACGGCCACCTGCAGGTGTTCGCCGCACTCGCCGCGTCGTTCCAGTCGCTGCCGGTGTCGGCCGACCTGCTGCACGCGCCCGGCTGGCGCACGCTCGCGTCGTTCGGCACGACGGTGTTCGAGATGGGGCTGCTGCTCGCGCTGCCGGTGATCGCGGCGCTCCTGATCGCGAACCTCGCGCTCGGCATCCTGAACCGCGCGGCGCCGCAGATCGGCGTGTTCCAGGTCGGCTTTCCCGTCACGATGCTCGTCGGGCTGTTGCTCGTGCAACTGATGATCCCGAACCTCGTGCCGTTCGTGGCGCACCTGTTCGACATGGGACTCGACGCGATGGGGCGCGTGCTGACGGGCTGGCGCTGAGCGCCTCCCGCCCCCTATTCCCCGTTTGACGCCTGTTCCAGGCTTCCGTTGCTGGAAAACCCCTAAAGGAACCGCCAACCCGCGAAAGGTTGCAGAAGGTTTCGCGTCCCTATACTCGTCAGGACGATGCAGCAAGCATCGCGCCATACGAATACAACGAAGGAGACGATCCCGATGCGACCCATCCTGCGCACCCTCGCCGTTGCAGCCAGCCTCAGCTGCGCGCTCGCCGCTCAACCCGCTTTCGCCGACGACGGCGGCAAGATCACGATCATGGTCGGCGGGATCGCGAAGCTGATCTACCTGCCCGCGCGGCTCACGCAGGAGCTCGGCAACTTCAAGGCCGAAGGGCTCGATGTCGAGCTGCTGTCGCAGCCGGCCGGCGTCGACGCCGAGAACGAACTGCTGGCAGGCGCCGTGCAGGGCGTGGTCGGCTTCTACGACCACACGGTCGACCTGCAGAGCAAGGGCAAGGACGTGAAGGCGATCGCCGTGCTTTGCCAGGTGCCGGGCGAAGTCGAGATGGTGTCGACCAAGGCCGCGCCGACCTTCAAGTCGATGGCCGACGCGAAGGGCAAGACGCTCGGCGTGACGGGCCTCGGCTCGTCGACGAGCTTCCTCACCCAATACCTCGCGCTGCAGCACGGCGTGCAGTCGACCCAGTACACGATGCTGCCGGTCGGCGCCGACGCGAGCTTCATCGCCGCGATCAAGCAGGGCCGCATCGATGCCGGCATGACGACCGAGCCGACGGTCTCCGCGCTCGAGAAGATGGGCGACGCGAAGGTGCTGGTCGACCTGCGCACGCTGGAAGGCACGCGCGCCGCGCTCGGCGGCACCTACCCGGCCGCGAGCCTGTACGTGCAGTCGGCCTGGGCCGATTCGCACAAGGATCAGGCGACCAAGCTCGCGCATGCGTTCGCGAAGACGATGCAGTTCATCCACACGCACAGCGCCGACGAGATCGCCGCGAAGATGCCGGCCGACTACCAGAAGGACAAGGCGCTGTACGTGAGCGCGCTGAAGGCGTCGCTGCCGATGTACACGGCCGACGGCAAGATGCCGGCCGACGGCCCGGCCACCGTGCTGAAGGTGCTGTCGGCGTTCAACCCGTCGGTGAAAGGCAAGCACATCGACCTGGCGCGCACCTACACGAACGATTTCGTGAACGCGAAGTAAGCGAACCCGGTAGCGGCGCCGGCGGCGGCGATCCCGCCGCCGTGCGTGCCCCGTTCCGGCCCGGTTGACCGGCCCGGCGTCGCCACGATGCGACGCCCTCCTCACCCGCAGGATCAATGCGATGAACCAGGCAGTTTCCCCGAGCACACCGGCGATCGAGTTTCGCAATGTGTCGTGCCGCTTCATTTCGCCGGAAGGCAAGGCCACCGTCGCGCTGCGCGACTTCAGCATGAGCGTCGCGCGCGGCGAGTTCATCGCGATCGTCGGCCCGACCGGCTGCGGCAAGTCGACCACGCTGAACCTGATCACCGGGCTGCTCAAGCCCGCAACGGGCGAAGTACGCGTGATGGGCCGTCCGGTCGACGGGATCGACCCGCGCATCGGCTTCGTGTTCCAGGCCGACGCGGTGTTCCCGTGGCGCAACGTGATCGACAACGTCGCGGCCGGCCCGCTGTTTCGCGGCCGCTCGAAGGACGTCGCGTACACGCAGGCCGAGGAATGGATCCGCAAGGTCGGCCTCGACAAGTTCACGAAGCACTACCCGCACCAGCTGTCCGGCGGGATGAGGAAGCGCGTCGCGCTCGCGCAGACCTTCATCAACCAGCCGGAAATCCTGCTGATGGACGAGCCGTTCTCCGCGCTCGACATGCAGACGCGCACGCTGATGCAGGACGAGCTGCTGCAGCTCTGGTCCGCGAACAAGGGCTCGGTCGTGTTCGTCACGCACGATCTGGAAGAGGCGATCGCGCTGGCCGACCGCGTGTTCGTGCTGACCGCGCGGCCCGCCACGCTCAAGCGCGTGTACGAGATCGACCTGCCGCGCCCGCGCGTCACGTCGGAGATCCGCTACGACACGCGCTTCATCGAAATTTCCAAGGACATCTGGCACGACCTGCGCGAAGAAGTGCAGATCGGCTGACGCTTACGCTCAAGGCAAGGACCGCAAGGACAGGAGCATGACCGACATGACGCTTCCCCCCACCGCCATTCCGGCAACGTCGCTCGAGGACGAGTCGCGCGCCGCTCAAACCCGCCTGCGCCGCCGCCGGCAACTGATCATCGGCCTGCGGATCGCCGTGCTCGTGATCGTGCTGGGCGGGTGGGAACTCGCCGCACGGCTGAAGTGGATCGATCCGTTCTTCTTCTCGCAGCCGACGCTGATCTTCGCGCAGATCCAGGACTGGTTCGTCAACGGCACGTCGCAGGGCCCGCTGCTCACGCAGGTGTGGGTCACGCTCGAGGAAACCGGCATCGGCTTCGTGATCGGCTCGGTGGCCGGCGTGATCTGCGGGATCGTGCTCGGCCGCAACAAGCTGATGGCCGACGTGTTCGGCCTGTACATCCAGATCGCGAACTCGATTCCGCGCGTCGTGCTCGGCTCGATCTTCGTGATCGCGCTGGGCCTCGGGATGGCGTCGAAGATCGCGCTGGCCGTCGTGATGGTGTTCTTCGTCGTGTTCGGCAACGCGTTCCAGGGCGTGCGCGAAGCCGACCGCTACCTGATCGCGAACGCGCAGATCCTCGGCGCGTCGCGCCGGCAGATCACCACGTCGGTCGTGATCCCGTCCGCGCTGAGCTGGATTCTCGCCAGCCTGCACGTGAGCTTCGGCTTCGCACTGGTCGGGGCGGTCGTCGGCGAATTCCTGGGTTCCAAGCAGGGCATCGGCCTGCTAATCTCCACCGCCCAGGGCGCGTTCAACGCAAGCGGCGTGTTCGCGGCGATGATCGTGCTGGCCGTGGTCGCGCTGGCCGCCGACTACCTGCTGACGTGGCTCGAGAAGCGGCTGCTGAAGTGGCGCCCCGCGGCGTTCTGAACGCCGCGGACGGACGCCTGACATGACACGCCCGACCGCGCCGGCGCTCCCGGCGCGGTTCGGCATTTCGGAGAAGGAGCGCAACAGGATGGCGCACAGCCTGCGCGGACGGCTGCTGTGGTGGCTGCTGCTGCCGCTCGCGGTGTTCGTGCTGATCGCGGGCGCGATGTCGTACGACACCGCGCGGACCACGGCCGCGCTCGTGCAGGACAGCGCGCTCGTCGCGTCGGCGCGCACGATCGGCGAGGACGTCGAATGGCGCAACGGGCTGCCGGTCGCCGACGTGCCGCCGGCCGCGCTGGAGATCTTCGAATCGCCGTCGCGCGATTCGGTGTTCTACAAGGTCATCGACGGTCACGAACGCCTGCTCGCGGGCACGCCGGCGCTCGCCGTGCCCGCGCGGCACGGCGTCGAACCGACGATGTACGACACGTCGCTCGACGGCGTGCCGCTGCGCGCGGTGGCCTACGATCGCCAGCTGTACGACGAGGGGCAGGTCGAGACGGTCACGGTGGTCGTCGCGAAGACGACGCGTTCGTACGGCGCGATGGTCGCGACGATCTGGCGGCCGCAGCTCGTGCGCCTGTCGCTGATGCTGGTGCTCGCGATGGGGCTCGTGTACCTCGGCCTCACCTTCGAGATGCGGCCGCTGATGAAGCTGAAGGACGACGTGGCCGACCGCGGGCCGATGGAGCTGGAGCCGATCCGCCCCGAACGGTTGCAGAACGAGCTGCGGCCGATCGTCGACGCGATCAACCAGTGCATCGCGCGGCTCAACATGCACACGGCCACGCAGCGCCGCTTCATCGCGGATGCCGCGCACCAGCTGCGCACGCCGATCGCGGTGCTCGATACGCAGATCCAGTACGCGCAGCAGCGCGGCAACGACGATCGTGAACTCGCGTCGGTGCTCGACAGCATGCAGCGCAGCAGCCGCAAGATGGCCGACGTGACCGACAAGCTGCTGCTGCTCGCGCATGCGGAAGCGACGCCGTCGACGCTGCTCACGCATCGCGTCGATCTCGCGGCCGTGGTGTCGAGCGTGCTGGAGGAAACGATCGTGCTCGCGCAGCGGCGCGATATCGATCTCGGGGCCGACCTCGGCGAGCGGCTCGACGTCGCGGGCAGCGACAGCCTGCTGACCGCGCTGGTGATGAACCTCGTCGACAATGCGGTGCGCTACACGCAGCCGGGCGGCTGCGTGACGGTCTGTGGCCGTCGCGACGGCGACGCGATCGTGCTCGACGTGGTCGACAACGGCCCCGGCATCCCGGCCGAAGCGCGGCCGCACGTGTTCAAGCGGTTCTACCGCGTGTCGGCCGACACCGAAGGCTCGGGCCTCGGGCTCGCGATCGTGCGCGAGATCGCGCAGGCGCACGGCGGCAGCGCGTCGCTCGCGCCGGGGGCCGGCAATCGCGGTATCGTCGTAACCGTGCGGCTGCCCGCCTACGATTGAAGAGAAGGCCGTCATGAAACTCCTGCTGGTCGAAGACAACGCCGAACTCGCGCACTGGATCGTGAACCTGCTGCGCGGCGAGGATTTCGCGGTCGACTCCGTCGGCAACGGCGAGCGCGCCGACACGGTGCTGAAGACCGAACGCTACGACGCGGTGCTGCTCGACATGCGCCTGCCCGGCATCAGCGGCAAGGAAGTGCTCGCGCGGCTGCGGCGCCGCAACGACAATGTGCCGGTGCTGATGCTGACCGCCCACGGCTCGGTCGACGACAAGGTCGACTGCTTCGGCGCGGGCGCCGACGACTACGTCGTGAAGCCGTTCGAATCGCGCGAGCTGGTCGCGCGGATTCGCGCGCTGATCCGCCGGCAGGCCGGCGTCGGCACGACGCAGCTCGTGTGCGGCGATCTCGTCTACGCATTCGGCACGCGCGAATTCCGCTGCGGAGACACAGTGCTCGCGCTGCGCCGCCGCGAGCACGCGATCCTCGAAACGCTGATGCTGCAGCAGAACAAGACGGTGTCGAAGGCGCGCCTGATGGACAGCGTGTTCGCGCTCGACGACGAGCCGAGCGCCGACGCGATCGACATCTACATCCACCGGCTGCGCAAACATCTCGCGGGCAGCACGGCCGAGATCATCACGCTGCGCGGGCTCGGTTACATCCTGCGCATGAAGAGCACGCAGGACTGACGGGCCCCACTGCGGGCCCTGAATACCGATTCGTAGCACGAAACGTCATCGATGCATGCCGGCGCCCCCGGCTTGCCGGCTTCCGCCCGCCTGCCCGATCCGCGATGGTTGCGCGTTCGGTGTTTTCACCGATCCGATTCTTGCGCCCGGGAAAGCGTCGTGAAGGATTGCCCCCTCTACGATGCTATGCGTCGGCCCTCTCGCTGTGGCCGGCAAGAGTCGGCATACATTGCGTACTGCCAACGACCAGATTCCAATGCGGCAGCTCGGAGGAGACGATCTTGAAACGAAAAACCCTTGCCCTTTCCATCGCGGCGGCTGGCCTGTGCGCCGGCACCCAGGCGCATGCGCAGTCGAGCGTGCAGCTCTACGGCCTGATGGACCTGAGCTTTCCGACCTACCGGACCCACGCCGACGCGAACGGCAATCACGTGATCGGCATGGGCAACGAAGGCGAGCCGTGGTTCAGCGGCAGCCGCTGGGGCCTGCGCGGCGCGGAGGACATCGGCGGCGGCACGAAGATCATCTTCCGCCTCGAAAGCGAATTCGTCGTCGCGAACGGCCAGATGGAAGACGAAGGCCAGATCTTCGACCGTGATGCTTGGGTCGGCGTCGAGGACGAGCGCTTCGGCAAGCTGACGGCCGGCTTCCAGAACACGATCGCGCGCGACGCGGCCGCGATCTACGGCGACGCGTACGGCTCCGCGAAGCTGACGACCGAGGAAGGTGGCTGGACCAACTCGAACAACTTCAAGCAGATGATCTTCTACGCGGCCGGCCCGACCGGTACGCGCTACAACAACGGCGTCGCGTGGAAGAAGCTGTTCAGCAACGGCATCTTCGCGAGCGCCGGCTACCAGTTCAGCAACTCGACGTCGTTCGCGACCGGCTCCGCGTATCAGGCCGCGCTCGGCTACAACGGCGGCCCGTTCAACGTGTCGGGCTTCTACAACCACGTGAACCACAACGGCTTCCGGAACCAGACGTTCTCGGTCGGCGGCAACTACACGTTCGACATCGTGCGCCTGAATGCCGGCTACTTCCGCTACAACGGCGACCAGGGCCCGCTCGGCCAGCGTCACGACGATTCGTGGACGGTGTCGCTGAAGATCGCGCCGAAGGGCGCGCTCGACTACGAGCTCGGCTACCAGCAGATGCGCATCAAGAACGCCGCGAACAACGCGGACGGCTTCACGCCGAACGCCAACCTCGGCGCGTTCAGCCTGACCAACGGCGTCGCCAACGGCTTCAAGGAGACGATCTACGGGTCGGTGTTCTATCACCTGAGCAAGCGCACCGAGGTGTACCTCGCCGGCGACTACATGAAGCTGCATGGCGGCTACACGGTGTCGTCGACGTTCGGCGCGAAGAACCAGCTCGAACTGACGTCGGGCATCCGCACGCGCTTCTGACCTGAAACGGGGCCCGACGGGCCCTGCCGCACCCTCCGTCCGGGGATTCTCCATGCGGGCACGCCGGCGCCTGGCGCCGACCGTGCCCTTTTTTTTCGTCCTTTCCGGTGTGCCCCGGGGATGCCCGCCAGGCACCCGCCGGCCGGCCATGCGACAACCGGCCCGAAGCCGCTTGCGGCCCGTCCGGCGGGCAATCGCGGCCGATGCCCGCACGATCGCCCCACATCGGCGCTTGACCTCGGCCGGGTGACTCGATAGCGTTTCGGGTTTGCCCGGGTGGCCGTTGCCGCCGGGGCCGTGAGTGCGCCCGATGTCCTGGCGCGCGCGGCCGGGCTCCGATGGAAAAGACGATGCAGAAACTCGATGCGGCCAGCCCGCAGGCGATGTCGACGGATTTCACCGCCGACAACGTCGCGCGCCTGAAGGCGCTGTTCCCCGAACTCGTGACCGAGGGCCCCGACGGCGCGTCGGTCGACGTCGACGTGCTGAAGGCGCTGGTCGGCGACCGCACGGTCGGCGATGCCGACGAGCGCTACGGCTTCCACTGGCACGGCAAGCGCAGCGCGCGCCAGGCCGCGCTCACGCCGTCGACGGGCACGCTGCGGCCCTGCCCCGACGACAGCGTCGCGTGGGACGACACGCGCCATCTCGTGATCGAGGGCGACAACCTCGACGTGATGAAGCTGCTGCACAAGAGCTACGCGGGCAAGGTGAAGCTCGTCTACATCGACCCGCCGTACAACACCGGCAGCGATTTCGTCTATCCGGACGACTTCAGCGACAGCATCCGCCACTACCTGGCGATGACCGGGCAGACCCAGGGCGGCGTGAAGCGCAGCACCAACACCGAGGCGAACGGCCGGTTCCACACCGACTGGCTGAACATGATGTATCCGCGCCTGAAGCTCGCGCACGCGCTGCTGTCCGACGAAGGGCTGATCGCCGTGCACATCGATGAGCATGAAGTGCACGCACTGGTGCTGATGCTGCGCGAGATCTTCGGCGAGGAGAACGAGCTCGGCGTGGCCGTATGGGACAAGCGCAACCCGAAGGGCGATGCGCGCGGCGTCGCGTACCAGCACGAATCGCTGGTGCTGTTCGCGCGCAACGCGGAGACGCTGCTCGAACAGGCGCCGCTCAAGCGCCCGAAGCGCAATGCGCAGCGCATGCTCGACGCCGCGCACGACGCCGTCTACCGCAGCGGCAACGCGAAGGACGCGCAGAAGGCGTACCGCGCATGGATGAAGGCGCAGACCAACCTGTCCGGCGGCGAGGTGATGTACGACCGCCTGTCGGAAGATGGCCGCGTGTACCGCCTCGTGTCGATGGCCTGGCCGAACAAGAAGAAGGCCCCGGACGAGTATTTCACGCCGCTGATCCACCCGGTCACCGGCAAGCCGTGCGCGATGCCGGCGCGCGGCTGGCGCAACCCGCCCGCGACGATGCAGGCGCTGATCGAGCGCGGCCAGATCGAATTCGGCGCGGATGAAACCACGCAGCCGCAGCGGATCTACTACCTCGACGAGAACATGTACGAGAACGTGCCGTCGGTGCTGCCGTTCGCCGGCTCCGACGACGCGCTGCTGAAGACGCTCGGCATCCCGTTCGACCTGCCGAAGCCGGTCGATTTCGCGGCGGCCGTGATCGGCTGGTGCACGCGCGGCGACGACATCGTGCTCGACTGCTTCGCCGGCTCCGGCTCGACCGGCCACGCGGTGATGCAGGTGAATGCGACCGACGGCGGCGCGCGCCGCTACATCCTCGTGCAGCTGCCCGAGGCGCTCGACCGCCGCGACAAGACGCAGACGGCGGCCGCCGATTTCTGCGCAAAGCTGAAAAAGCCGCTGACGCTCGCCGAAATCACGAAGGAGCGCCTGCGCCGCGCCGCGCAGCAGGTCGCGCGCGACTATCCGGAAAGCTATGGCGACCTCGGCTTCCGCGTGTACCGGCTCGACACGACCAACGTGATCGAGTGGGACCCGCGCCGCGACGACTTCGACCACGCGCTCTTCGCGTCCGTCGAGCACGTGAAGACCGGCCGCACCGAGGACGACCTGCTCGCCGAGCTGACGCTGAAGCTCGGCCTCGACCTGTGCACGCCGGTCGAGCATCACCAGGTGGCGGGCAAGACCGTGCACCTGATCGGCCGCGCGATCGTCGCGTGCTTCGATGCGCGCATTTCGCGCGACGACGCGGGGCCGCTGGCCGACGGCATCGTCGACCTGCTCGATGCGACCGGCACGACGCATGACGTCACGTGCCTGTTCCGCGACAGCGGTTTCGTCGACGACGTCGCGAAGCTCAATCTCGCCGCGCTGCTCGAACAGCACGGCGTGAAGCGCGTGCGGAGCCTGTGATGCGGCTGCATTTCGAAGCGGATCTCGACTACCAGCGCGAGGCGATCGACGCCGTCTGCGACCTGTTTCGCGGCCAGGAATCGTATCGCGGCGACTTCAGCGTGCTCGCGAACGCCGCGCCCGGCACGACCGCCGCCGCGCAAGGCTCGCTCGGCTTCGCGGTGTCGGAACAGGGCGTCGGCAACCGGCTGTCGCTGACCGACGACGCGCTAGCGCGCAATCTTGCCGACGTGCAGCTGCGCGGCGGGCTGCCGCCGTCCGGCCTGCCCGGCTCGCGCGACTTCACCGTCGAGATGGAGACCGGCACCGGCAAGACCTACGTTTACCTGCGCACGATCTTTGAGCTGAACCGTCGCTACGGCTTCACGAAGTTCGTGATCGTCGTGCCGTCGATCGCGATCAAGGAAGGCGTGCACAAGACGCTCGCGATCACCGAGGATCACTTCCGCGCGCTGTACGCCGGCGTGCCGTACGACTACTTCCTGTACGACTCCGCGAAGCTCGGCCAGGTGCGCCACTTCGCGGCGAGCGCGGCGATCCAGATCATGGTGATGACGGTCGCGGCGATCAACAAGAAGGAAATCAACAACCTCTACAAGGACAGCGAGAAGACCGGCGGCGAGAAGCCGATCGACCTGATCCGCGCGACGCGGCCGATCGTGATCGTCGACGAGCCGCAAAGCGTCGACGGCGGGCTCGAAGGCCGCGGCCGCGAAGCGCTCGCCGCGATGGCGCCGCTCTGCACGCTGCGCTATTCGGCCACGCACGTCGACCGCCACCACATGGTGTACCGGCTCGACGCGGTCGACGCGTACGAGCGCAAGCTGGTCAAGCAGATCGAGATCGCGTCGGCGATCGTCGAGGATGCGCACAACAAGCCGTACGTGCGGCTCGTCGGCGTGTCGAACCGGCGCGGCGCGATCAGTGCGCGCGTCGAGCTCGACGTCGCGACGACGGCCGGCGTGAAACGCCAGATCGTGTCGGCCACCGACGGCGACGATCTCGAACGCCTGACCAAGCGCGCGCTGTACGCGGGGCTGCGGATCGGCGAAGTCCATGCGGTGAAGGGCGCCGAATACGTCGAGCTGCGCCATCCGGAAGGCGAGGCGTTCCTGTCGCTCGGCGAGGCGTTCGGCGACATCGACACGCTCGCCGTGCAGCGCGAGATGATCCGCCGCACGATCCGCGAACATCTCGACAAGGAACTGCGCCTGGCCGAACGCGGCGTGAAGGTGCTGTCGCTGTTCTTCGTCGATTCGGTCGAGCGCTATCGCCGCTACGACGAGAACGGCATGCCCGCGAAGGGCGACTACGCGCTGATCTTCGAAGAGGAATACGCACGTGCGGCACGCGTGCCGGCCTACCGCGCGCTGTTCGACGGCGTCGACGTCGCGCTCGAAGTCGGGCGCGCGCACAACGGCTACTTCTCGATCGACCGCAAGGGCGGCTGGACCGACACGAGCGAAAGCAGCGCCGCGGCCCGCGAGAACGCGGAGCGTGCGTACGGCCTGATCATGCGCGAGAAGGAAGCGCTGCTGTCGTTCGACACGCCGCTGAAGTTCATCTTCTCGCACTCGGCGCTGAAGGAAGGCTGGGACAACCCGAACGTGTTCCAGATCTGCACGCTGCGCGACATCCAGACCGAACGCGAGCGCCGCCAGACGCTCGGCCGCGGGCTGCGCCTCGCGGTCGACCAGGACGGCGAGCGCGTGCGCGATCCGGGCGTGAACACGCTCACCGTGATCGCGACCGAGCGCTACGAGTCGTTCGCGGAGAACCTGCAGAAGGAGATCGAGGCCGATACGGGCATCCGGTTCGGGATCGTCGAGGAGCACCAGTTCGCGGCGCTGCCCGTGCAGGAAGGCGACGGGCCCGCGCATGCGCTCGGCGTCGAGCTGTCGCGCGTGCTGTGGAATCATCTGCACGAACAAGGCTACGTCGACGCGCAAGGCAAGGTGCTCGACCGGCTGAAGGATGCGCTGCGCCAGAGCGCGCTGGTGCTGCCGGCGGCATTCGAGATGCTGCGTGCGCCGATCGTCGCGACGCTGCGCAAGCTGTCGGGCCGTTTCGCCGTGCGCAATGCCGACGAGCGCCGCGCGATCGCGCTGCGGCGCGATGCGTCGGGCAAGGCCGTCGTGTTCGGCGAGGATTTCCGCGCGTTGTGGGACCGCATCCGCCATCGCACGGTGTACCGCGTCGAGTTCGACAACGCGAAGCTCGTGCGCGACTGCGCGGCCGCGCTTCACGCCGCGCCGGACATCGCGCGCGCACGGCTGCAGTGGCGCAAGGCGGAGATCGACATCGGCAAGGCCGGCATCGAGGCGATCGAGGTGGCCGGCGCCGGCACGGTGCTGCTCGACGAAGGCGAGCTGCCGCTGCCCGACCTGCTCACCGAGCTGCAGGACCGCACGCAGCTCACGCGCCGTTCGCTCGCGACGATCCTGGCCGACAGCGGCCGGCTCGAGGATTTCCGCGTGAATCCGCAGCAGTTCATCGCGGTCGCGGCCGATGCGATCAACCGCTGCAAGCGCCACGCGCTCGTCGCGGGCATCGCGTACCGCAAGCTCGGCGAGCGCCATGTGCATGCGCTGGAATCGTTCGAGAGCGAGGCGCTGACCGGCTACCTGCGCAACCTGCGGCCCGATGCGCAGAAGTCGATCCACGAGGCGGTCGTGTGCGAGACGGACGCGGAGCGCGCATTCGCCGATGCGCTCGAGGCACACGACGGCGTGAAGCTGTACGCGAAGCTCCCTGCATGGTTCCGCGTGCAGACGCCGCTCGGCAGCTATCACCCGGACTGGGCCGTGCTCGCGGAACAGGACGGCGGCGAACGGCTGTACTTCGTCGTCGATACACCGAATGCGGACGGCAACGTGCCGAGCGAGCACGAGCGGGCGAAGCTCGCGTGCGGCGAGGCGCATTTCCGGGCGCTGGTGGATGGCGACGGCGCGGCGCGCTTCGTGCGCGTGAGGCAGGCGGACGCGTTGTTCGAACCTGCAGTGCCACTGGCGAGCGCCGGGCAATAAGACGAAGGGCGGCGATGAGCCGCCCTTTTTTATCGGCTTTTTCGACGCGGCCCGGCGCGCTCGTCATGCGCGCGCCTTGCTCCGATTTCCGGTCTGTTACCCGCGTGTAAGCGATCCGTATTGGCGCCCGTTCGCGGCGCGGTTACGGCTGGTTGCAAATCGGGTCGGCACGATGTTTTCGCGCGACAGCGGCGTTGCATTCCCGCCATGCAAAAAGGGCGCCGAAGCGCCCTTCCGTCACGATTGCGCGCCGCGCCTAAAGCGTGCGGCCGAATGCGTGGTGGTGCGAATGATGCGTGGACGTCGACGCGTGCGTCGTGTGGCCATGCGCGTGTGCGTGCGTGTGACCGCGGCCCGGCTGCGCGCCGGCGCGATCGGCGATCGTGTCGGAGCGGTCGGCCGCGCGCGACAGGCCCTTGTCGCGGTCGCCCGCGTGCATGCCGTTCGAGTTGCTCAGCGCGTGGCCGCTCATGTGGCCGGCGGACATGCCGCCTGCATTGCCGCCCAGGCCGCCTGCACCGTGACCTCCGCCGTCGCCACCACCGTTTCCACCGCCATTGCCGCCGGCTGCGGCATACGCGGACACCGTGCCGAGCGCGAGCAGCGCGGCCGTCAGTACGGACAGATATCGTTGCTGTTTCATCTTGTGCTCCCTGGAGCGCGTTCGTGTGACTGCATTCTATGAACGCGCCGGATTCGCGCCACACGACGTTGTAAATGATCGTAACGAGGCGCGCGACGCGCATTCGTCAGATCAATCCGGATCGTGCTTGAGCGGGGAACGAGGCAGGTGGGCGCGGCGCCGCAGCGCCGCCCCGGTGACGATGATGCTTACTGCGCCGGCTGGATGCCCTGCGCGGCGGCCCTGTGTTGCGCGGCCTGCTCCTGCGCCTGCTTCTTCGCCATGTGGTGGCCGACGATACAGCCGCCAACCGCGCCGACGACCGCGTGGTGCCCCGCATAGTGGCCGGCCACACCGCCGACCACCGCGCCCTTCATGCAGCCCGCCGCGTGCGCGCTGCCGATGGTGGCTAGCGCAACGATGGCCGCGGTGGCACACCGCCTGATGTGTCGAATGGGCATCATGTTTTCATTCTCCTCATGTGGCGATCAAGTCGAGCCGCTTCGCTCAATCCCAGCGGCCGCCTCGCCAGCCGCCGCGATCGCGCCATTCGTGCTCGCGCCATTCACGGCGGCGCCACTCGTGTTCGCGCCATTCGCGCTGACGCCAGCCGTCGCCACGCCAACCGTCGTCGCGATAGCCGACCGGCGCGTACATGACGGGCGGAGGCGGCGCCACGTAGACGGGCGCAGGCGCCGCATAGGCCGGTACGCCGATGCCGACCGACAGGTCGACGTGGGCCGAGGCGACGCCCGAAGCTGCCAGCGCCGCTACACCGAGAACTGCACCGAGAATGAGTTTCTTGTTCATCTCGCAACTCCCTGCACGTGCCGTGCGTCAAGTGAATACGGTTCGGAGTCTAGGCACCGGACACAGACACAGGTGAAACGGGTATGCGAGACAGGTAACGGACGTTTACGGGTTCCTGCAAACCCTTGCTGGACAAGGAAGAGGCGGCATTCCAAACACCGTTGCAGCGGGGCATCGGGCCGGTAAAAACGGGATTTTCGGTACGAAACCGTGAGATCGACACGCGCAGGCGTGAGCTGGAAAACACCGAAAGCGAACCGCCCGCACCATCCGCGAGCGGTTCGCAAGCACGTGCATCACGCGCGAATATCGTCGACGCTGCGCAGCCAGTGCACGCTGAACAGGTTGTCCGCGTCGGTCCATACGGTATCGGGCACGAATCCGGCGCGGCGTGCGATCGCATGGAAACCGTCGATCGTGAACTTGTGCGAATTCTCCGTGTGGATACGCTCGCCGGCGTCGAAGCGGAATGCGTGGCCGCGCAGGTGCACGGTCTGCGCGACGTCGCTGACGAGATGCATCTCGATGCGCTGCCGCACGCTGTCGTAGAACGCGCAATGCGAGAACGCGTCGACGTTGAAATCCGCACCGAGCTCGGTATTCGCGCGCACCAGCAGGTTCAGGTTGAACTGCGCGGTCACGCCCTGCGCATCGTTGTACGCGTCGTGCAGCGTGCGCGCGTCCTTCACGAGATCCGCGCCGACCAGCAAGCCGCCGCCACGCAGCAGCCGCGCGGCATCACGCAGGAATGCATCGGCCTCTTCCGGCGAGAAATTGCCGATCGTCGAACCGGGAAAGAAGCCGATGCGCCGCGCTGGTGCCGCGGTCAACTCGGCCAGTTGCTCGGCCTTCGTGTAGTCGGCGGCGATCGGCGCGACGTCGAGCCACGGATACGCCGCACGCAGCCGCGCGGCCGCGCCGTGCAGGTAATCGGCCGAGATGTCGACCGGCACATAACGCGCCGGCGCGTTCGCATAGTTGCCCGCGAACGCGTCGAGCAGCACGCGGATCTTCTCGAGCGAGCCCGCGCCGAATTCGACGAGTTCCGCATGCGGGCCGACGCGCCGCACGATCTCGGCCGCGCGATCGCGCAGGATGCCGAGCTCGGTGCGGGTCGGGTAATACTCGGGCAACGCGCAGATGCGATCGAACAGCGTGGAGCCGGCCGCATCGTAGAAGTATTTCGGCGGAATGCTGCGCGGCGTACGCGACAGCCCGTCGATCAGGTCGCGCTCGAACGCGCTCGGCCGCGAATCGCGGGCGGGTTGCTGGCCACCGCTCGTGGCCGTCTGGTCAGACGTCTCGCGCAAGTCGCACTCCCGTGAATTGCCAGCGCGCGGCCGGCGGAAAGAAATTGCGGTACGTCGGCCGTTCGTGCCCGGGCGGCGTTGCGATGCTGCTGCCGCGCAGGACTTGCTGGCCGACCATGAACTTGCCGTTGTATTCGGCCGCTACCCCGACGAGCGGCCGAAAGCCCGGGTACGGCTCGTAGGACGAGCGCGTCCATTGCCACACGTGCCCGAGCATCTGCCGGATGCCCTCGGCGGGGAACGCGGCTTCCCATTCGAATTCGGTCGGCAGCCGCGCGCCGGCCCATTCCGCGTACGCGGCCGCTTCGTAGAAGCTCACGTGGCACACCGGCGCGTCGGGTGCGAGCGGCTCGACGCCATGCAGTCCGAACGTGCGCCGCACGCGCGTGGCGGCCGCATCGTCGTCATCGAGCGTCCAGTACGCGGGCCCTTGCCACCCTTCCCGCTGCACCGTGGCCCAGCCGTCCGACAGCCAGAACTCGGGGCGCGTATAGCCGCCGTCGGCGACGAACGCCGCGAATTCCGCATTCGTCACCAGGCGGTTCGCGATCTCGTACGGCCGCACGAGCGCCGTATGGCGCGGCCGTTCGTTGTCGAACGAGAACGCCTCGCCGTCGTGGCCGATCTCGACGAGCCCGCCCGGCTGATGCAGCCAGTGCTGCGCGCCGGCGTCGCCTGCAGCCATCGCGCCCGCGTCCGTTCCGTTGCGCGGCCGGAACGCCGGCTTCAGCGGGTTGCACGAGAACGCATGCAGCATGTCGGTGACGATCAGCTCCTGATGCTGCTGCTCGTGATGCAGGCCAAGCACGAGCTCGGGCGCGATCGTCTCGAGCAACGCTGCGTCGGCGCCAGCCAGCGCGCGCAGCATCGCGTCGTCGACGTATTGCCGGTACGCATGCACCTCGTCGAGCGACGGGCGCGTGAGCAGCCCGCGTTGCGGCCGCGGATGGCGCGGGCCGAGCGCTTCGTAATAGGAATTGAAGAGGAACTGGAAGGCCGCGTTGAACGGCGCGTAGCCGGGCACGCGTCGCATCAGCACGACGGTTTCGAAGAACCAGGTCGTATGCGCGAGGTGCCATTTCGTCGGGCTGGCGTCGGGCATCGACTGCACGGCCTGATCCTCGGCGGACAACGTCGCGGTCAACGCGACGCTATGGGCGCGCACGTCCTGGTAACGGCGCTGAAGCTGTGAGGCAAGGAGGCTCATCGGTTTACCGTCCACGTCGCGATTCGCTGCGTTGCGTGTTGCCGGAAAAAGGAAAGCCTTGCGCGTGATGCGCGCGGCTGACGTGCGACCTGCTGCTGCGTCGTCGGGCAGCCGGCGCGCGCGCCGGGCCGCGGATGCGGCGTCACTTCATCCGCCCGTGCAGAACAGTATGGGCCAGAAATGTGAATGTTGCTGACCGAGATGCGGATGAAACGGCAGATAAATGTAAATGAAAGCAACCGATCACCTGCCAATTGCTGACATCCGCGCGTATCGGGGAGCATGCGTCGGCCGTCGTGATCGACGCACGCCGCGGACGCTCGCGCGGCCGCGCTCGTCTCCCTGAGTGAATGCGGAATCGTCTGACCAGCACGGGCGCGCGAAGCATGCTCGCCGCGTTTATCGCGTTCGACAAGCACCCTGCCCGCCCTTCCCCCGCGGCCTTCCGCGCCGACCTGCTCGCCGGCTTCGAAAAAAATTTCGCGTCGATGTCACACACGCGGGGGGCTCGCTCGTCATATCACCGGAACCCACACGAAAGGAGAAGGACCATGACTGCGAAACTCAACCCGTTTGCCGCCGCGCCCGCCCTGATGAAGAGCTGGATGACCGTCTCGGTCGCCACCGCGCAGAGCCTCGAGCCGACGCTGGTCGAGCTGGTCAAGATCCGCGCATCGCAGATCAACGCATGCGCGAACTGCATTAACATGCACGCGGCCGAAGCCCGCGAGCAAGGCGAGACCGAGCAGCGCATCTACCTGCTGTCCGCGTGGCACGAAGCGCCCTGCTACACCGACCGCGAACGCGCGGCGCTCGGCTGGACCGACGCACTCACGCGACTGTCGGAGGACCACGCGGCGCACGAAGCGGCCTACGCGGCGCTGAACGACCACTTCAGCCAGGAGGAACAGGTGAAACTCACGCTGATGATCAACGTGATCAACGGCTGGAACCGGCTCGCGGTCGGCTTCGGGCTGTGGATCGAGCCGGCCGATGCAAAGGCCGCCGCCGCGAAGATGGTGGCCTGATGCCGAACCTCGACCCGGCCAACGGCAGCGTCGAAGCACGGGCCGATGCGGCGGCGAGCTTCGACCCGCTGCGCCGCACGCTGATCCGCGTCGCGTACCGGATGCTCGGTTCCGTTGCGGATGCCGAGGACATGGTGCAGGAGGCGTTCATCCGCTGGATGGATGTCGACCGCACCGAGGTGCGCGTGCCTGAAGCGTTCCTGCGCCGCATGGTGATGCGCATGTGCCTCGACCAGCTGAAGTCCGCGCGGCACCAGCGCGAGACTTATGTCGGCCCGTGGCTGCCCGAGCCGGTCGTCGAGGAAGACGAACAGGAAGACGTCACGCTGCCGCTGCTGCTCGCGCTCGAACGGCTCTCGCCGCTGGAGCGCGCGGCATTCCTGCTGCACGACGTGTTCGGCCTCGAGTTCGATGAAGTGGCCACGACGATCCAGCGCGACCCGGCCGCGTGCCGGCAGCTCGCCGCGCGAGCCCGCACGCATGTGCGCGAGGCGCGGCCGCGCTTCCATGTCGAGAAGCAGCGCGGGATCGAATTGGCGGAAGCGTTTTTTGCGGCGTCACGCAGCGGCGACATGCGCGCGCTCGGCGCAATGCTCGCCGAGGACGTGAGCCTGCACGCGGATGGCGGCGGCAAGCGCCCGGCCGCGGGCATCCCGGTGCTCGGCTTCGAGCGTGTGATGAAGGTGCACGAGTACCTGGCCAGGCTGTTCGCCACGCATGCGTCGAAGCTCGTGCGTGCGGGGTTCATCAACGGGCTGCCGGGTTTCGTTACGCAGGAAGCGGACGGCGAGCTGCAGACCACGGCGCTCGAGATCGAGGACGGGAAAATCGTCGCGATCTATGTCGTGCGGAATCCTGACAAGTTGAAGCATTTGCATTGAGAGTAACGGGATCACGCGTCGGGAGCCGTGCGCATGCGCGGCCGCGATGCGCCCTTTTCTTCGCCCTGCCGCCCTGCCTTACCGGCCGCCGGCTCCTGCGCTCAATACGTCCCGGCCATGATGTAGATCAGGAAGCCGAGCAACGGCGTTGCGATTGCAAAACCGGCTGCCGCGAGCCAGTTCGTGCCGCCCTGCGCTTCCAGCAGCGCGAGCAGCGATTCGCGGGACGTCGCGCTCGGGCGCAGCTTTTCGATCTGGCGTACGACGTACGTCCTGTAGAGGCTGTTCCCGCACCAGCCGAGCGTGACGGCGATCCCGATGGTGACCGGGTCGAACGTGGTCGATTCGAAGTAACGCGGGAAGAACAGCAGCTCGACCAGCGTGATCGCGAGCGTCGCGCCCAGGACGGCCGCCGCCTGCCAGTACATGCAGCGATACGCCATCCACACCGGGCCCAGGAAACAGGCTGCCCAGTTCCACGACTGCCGGTTCTTTCGCGATGCGGCGATCTCCCACTTCCTTTCGAACCAGGCGGCTTTCTTGCCGACGAAAGCGGCGATCTCGTCGTTGCTCGCGGATGACGTGGCGGTCGTGACGTCGGACATGGTCGTGTGCTCTCGGTCGCGCGGATCGCGCGTCGTAGTTTTGATGTGCTGGAGATCGGGCGACGGTCGGAACCGCTGCGTCGATGCGCACACGATTCTACGCGCGGCGCAGTGGCCGTTGTATGGCGGATCGAAGTGTCGGCGAGGAAGGATGCGATGCCGTGGATCGCGCAACGCATCGGGGTGACATGCGTTGTTTCGGCCGGAAAAAGAAAAACGCCACGCGATGTTGCCGCGTGGCGTTTGTATGTTGGCGAGCCGCATTGCCTGTAGGCAAGTTGTGCTGCCAGACCCCTTCATTTGTTCGTTGGTAGGCTCGATTGGATTCGAACCAACGACCCCCACCATGTCAAGGTGGTGCTCTAACCAACTGAGCTACGAGCCTAAGAAGCCGCGAATTATAGAGAGGGTTTTTGAGGAGCACAAGCCCCTTCGTGAAAATTTTTTGAATCAGCGTGCGCGGAGGCCGACGATCGATGTTGTGTGGCGATGCCGGGAACGTTGGCTTCACCCGTTCGCATCACAGCAAAACGCGTCGATGCGCTGTGGTGTTATCCACATTGCCCTCTGGATAACCATCCGGCAAGCCTCTGGATTCACAGTGGAACGATTGAGGATATGTCGCCGCGGCTGTGAATCGACGAAAAGTTATTCTGTGCTGCCGGGAGCTGTTCACGTGGCACACCCAGGGTTATGCATTCTGCTTCCCGTCGAGAATTCATGAGGTTAGGGACGTTATCCACTGTGAGGCACAGGGTTTGTTAACTATCACTACGTATGTATACGAACTCTGTTAACACCTTTGGATAAGCACAGTCCGTCGACTGTGATCCGTGCGGGATATGCACTGCGTGCAGTGATCGGATGAACGAAGCGGCAAGCTGTGAGGGCATCGGACGATGCGCGAGCCGCTGTATCTGTAGAATCGCCGGCATTCGGAATGCGAGGGCCTGGCGCACCGGCCCACGACAGATGAGTGATTCCTCGTTGACCCGGCTCGACGCACTCGATATCGATGCCGTCGTACGCCGGTTGCAGCAACACCCGGGCGACATCGTGTTCGAGCAGCGCCTGTCGATTCCGGAAGCCGATGTCCTGTGTTGCCGCTACAAGGGCGAATGATTCAACGTGAAGTTCGATCTCGACTCCAGGGGATGATGACGACCGACACGATGAAACCGAAGCAAAACTTGGGCACCGCGAGCACTGCCCGCAACCGGAGCGGGTAATGGGCCCCATTCACTGCGGTCGGTACGGACGCGACAACGGCATCACGACATCGAAGGGCATTGCCGCGCGCATCCGGCAGCGCGGGCAGTTCATGTCCGGCGAGCTCGTGAAGGTTTCGCTCGACCGACGGAAATACAGCCTGAAAATGTGGATGCTGCGTGCTGAACTTGCCGAGCACGAGGTCGATGCGACCTTTATCGACAACGTTGCGCACGTGACGGCGTTTCCGAAGATTGCGGCGCTGGAGCGCTTGCGGGAGCGTCTGTGTTCGGCATGCCTGGACGAGCTGCTCGTGCGTTCCGGCGAGGTGCCCTATAAACCGACGACGAAAGAGCAAGCGTTCGACACGTCCGTCGTCGCGGCGAATGCGAAGTGGTCGCGCGGCGACGCGCGCTGTGAGTTGCACGGGTTGATCCGACCGACGCGAACCTCACCGGATATCGAGGCCGCTATCTTGTCGATCGACGTGATCCGCGATTGTCACGTCGTGCGGGTGACCAATGCCAGCGTGGAGCATGGGGTCACGCATTGGTTCGACGAAGCGTTCTTGCGCAAGGTGCTCGGGCCGGACATCGACATCGTTGAATCGACGTTTCGCATCGGTGATCGGGCCACGTTCGTACAGATGTGGGACGCCGGTGAGCTCGTGTGTCCGGTGTGCCTGCGAGAGGTGCTGGAACGTAGCGGTCTGCGCAAGGACGACACGCGGACGTGAACGCAACGGAGCAATCGTGATGGGCGTGCGGCTGGCGCCGTTGCGTGAGAATCGACATGTGGACAACCGCGTCCCAAAACGATGTGAAACGCTGTGCCGACACAAGGTGAGCGTGTGCCCGGATCACAAGCTCGCCGCAGATCTCGGCGAATGTTGACCTCGACAAGCCGATCAGAATGTTCGAGCACGCAACTGGACGGAAAGAAGCAAGCCCTGAGAATGGGGGGTATGCGGAACGTGCATCGGGTTTCGTGCGCTTGTCCACAGCGCGTATGTGGACAACTCGCATACCCAACCAGTCGAATCGCTGTGCATCTGACAGGTGAGCACCCTGCATTCGACCATGTGAATCAGCCAGAACGTCTTGTCTGACAGCGATTTTCCGGAATAGCGCAGGCGATGTGGAGCCTGCTCGCGCGATCCGTCATGATGGAATGCCTTGTGGATATCGAGCAGCCAAGGCACTCGAAACCCTGTGCATTCAACGGGTGAGGGTACGCGAATTCGGCGAGGATGTTCGCGTTACTTCACGGGCAGTGGCTATCGCGCTTGCATACCACTCGACTCCACGATTCGCGGTGCGTTTCAGGCACCGACTCGGCGAGCGTCGCGAGAGAAGGCGGCATATGCCAGGACAAAGTCGCCCAGCGAGGATAACCGTTCGCTATGCTGCCCGTGACAACGCACCGATTCCCTCCGATACACATGAGCGCAACTGCACGGACCATTCTCAAAGCCATTCTGAGCATCCCCGTTGCGTTTGGGCTTGCCTATCCGCTTGTCCATCCCTCCGAAGACGGAGGCGTTCTCGGCGAAATACCGGTGCTTGGGACAATCGGAAGCATCGTCGTCGTCGCGGTTTTCCTGGCGCTGGTCTATGCCTACGCGAGCGACCTGCGGACGACGCTGAAGTCGGTCAACCGGGGATCGCGTGCGGCCGAACCCAACAGCGTCTGGCTGATGTTCCTCTTGCCCTACAACTTCATCGAGGACTTCTTTATTGTTTCCAACGTGGCGAAGTCCCTGGAAGCGGAGTCTCGTATCAATCCGGCTCTGTCGGGGTTGCGCTCGTTTGGCCGGATCAGCGGCATCGGATGGTGTCTTGCTCAGGTTCTTTCGTTGATACCCAATGCCATTGGCTCGATCGCTGGCGGTGTCGCGGTTTTCCTCTGGGTTTGGCACTGGGTGTTCGTGCGCCGGATGAACAAGATGCTTGCCGGCAGCCAGGTCTCCGTGGCGACTCAACCTGGACGGACAGGATCGTAGCCCTCCCTGGAAGCCGGATCGCTTACCCGTGATCGATGTGGACATCCTGTTCCACGGCGAATCGAAACCCTGTGATTCCAAAGGTGAGGGCGCCGGCGTGGCGCGATGTGCATAACAGCCGGGAAAAGTCAGTCGAAACGCTGTGCAGGCGAATGGTGAGCGGGCGTCCGTCCAAGCCCGCCGGGCCGCCCCACCAAAGGCGCTGGCGGCCGCCACCAACCGCCAGCCGGGCGCGCATCCTGCCGCTTCAAGTCTGCTGATCGAGCGCCTGCACGACTGCCTTCTCGCCAAGACTCCCCGTCGGCCCGACCACCGCATAGTTGAGCCCGTTCACCGATCCATACCGCGCGAGCAGCGCACCGTCCACGCGTTGCCCGGCCGGCAGCAGCCGATGTTTCGATTCCGCCGGCCGGAGATAGAAGCTCAGCGTCCGTCCGGCCTCGTCCTCATAGAGCACCATCGCGGCAGTCGCCCCGCTGTCCGTCGTGAACAACCGCCCACCGACCGGCCTGAATCCCGCCGCGCTCAAATCCGGCAGCTTCGCCGATGCGCCCACGCCTCTGGTGAGCCATCCCTGCAAATCGCCCGCACCGGTCGGCCGGTAATCGACCTTGGCCGTCCGATCGACCACCATCATCTGGTAAGCCTTGACCGCATCGCTCATCGGCGCGATGGGCGGCTGCGCGCTCCACCCGCGCGCCTGCCAGCCGCCGAATGTCCCGAGCCCGACGCAGAACACGAACGAAGCCGCCATCGCGAACCGCATCCGCGAGCGCTCCATGCGCCGTCCGCGAATCGCCGCCGGATCCAGCGCGGGGTTGTCCGCCGGCATCCGCACGCTTTCCAGCGCGGCCCGCAACCGCTGCGCGTCCTGCTGCCATTGCTTCACCTGTTCCGCGCGCGCCGGATGCAGCGCGAGATAGCGCTCGACCGCGGCGCGCGCATCGTCGTCGAGATGGCCGTCGACATAGGCCTGAAGGTCATGTTCGTTCGGAGGCGTGTTCATTTCTTCATCAATCGCAAAGAGGGAGCGGGAAGCTCGCCGTCGCTGAGCTGGCGCAGCGCCTGGCGCGCGCGGGAGAGCCGCGACATCACGGTGCCGATCGGAATGTCGAGCAGGTCGGCGACTTCCTGATAGGTGAAGCCCTCGACCGCGACGAGCAGCAGCAGGCTGCGCTGCTCGTCGGAGAGCCGGCCGAATGCTTCGAGCGTCGCGCGCGCCGCGAATTCGCGTTCGGCGGACGGCCAGTGCGCTTCGTCGTCGTCGCGAATGCGCCCAAGCAGCCACGCATAGCGCTTCGCGCTGCGTTTCCCGTCGAGAAACTGCCGGTACAGGATCGTGAAGAGCCAGCTGCGCAGCGACGCGTCGTCGCGGCGGCTCGTCCAGCGCGACAGCGCGCGCTCGAGCGTCGACTGGACGAGATCGTCGGCCGCGTGGACGTCGCGCGCCAGCCAGAGCGCGAAGCGTCGCAGCCTGGGGAGGAGTTCGCGCAGTGCTTCGTCGTCGAGGGCGGTGGAGGGCATGGCCGGGCCGGTTGCCGAATGGGTCGAGATGCCACGTAGGACGCCGGTCGGCGCCGCTTATTCCACCAGCATACGAAAAAACTTTTCGTGGAATAAAGCGATGCGGGCGGCGTCTTACGCCGGTTCGACAATGACCTGATGGTCGGGAGCCTATATATGGAGCGATCTTCTTCCTCTTCTTCGCCGCAGCGCGAGCCCGGGCGCGGGTGGTGGCGCTGGGCCGCGATCGGCGGCGCGGTGGCCGGCGTGGCCGTGGCGTTCGGGTATGTCGGCGGCTGGCTCGCGCCGGCGCGTCTGACCCCGCACCGGATCGTCGACGCGTTGCAGACGGCCGGCGGCGGCATTCACCCGGGCTTCCGGCGCAATCACGCGAAGGGCGTGTGCGTGACCGGTTACTTCGAAGGCAACGGTGCCGCGAGCGCGTATTCGGTCGCGCCGTTCTTCCAGGCGGTGCGCACGCCGGTGGTCGGGCGGTTCGCGTTGCCGGGCGGGAATCCGTATGCGCCCGACAGCAGCGTGCCGATCCGCAGCCTCGCGCTGAGGCTCACCGCGCCGGACGGCGAGCAATGGCGCACCGGGATGAACGCGATGCCGGTGTTTCCGGTCGCGACGCCGCAGGCGTTCTATGCGCAATTGATGGCGACCCGGCCCGATCCGAAGACGGGCAAGCCCGACCCGGCGAAGGTGAAGGCGTTTTTCGGCGCGCATCCGGAGACGGCCGCGTTCCTGCAGTGGATCAAAGGTGCGAAGCCGAGCGCGAGTTACGTCACCGAGAGCTATTACGGGTTGAACGCGTTCTACTTCGTCGACGCGGCGGGCAAGCGCCAGGCGGTGCGGTGGCGCGTCGTGCCGGAGCAGACGGCCGGCGCCGGCGACGTCGCGACGGCGGCGGACCCGAACGTGTTGCAGCAGGACGTGACGCAGCGCATCGCGGCCGGTCCGCAGAAGTGGAAGCTGCTGGTCACGCTGGCGGAGCC
The DNA here is from genome assembly GCF_017104705.1 of Burkholderia sp. Se-20373. Taxonomy (NCBI): domain Bacteria; kingdom Pseudomonadati; phylum Pseudomonadota; class Betaproteobacteria; order Burkholderiales; family Burkholderiaceae; genus Burkholderia; species Burkholderia sp. Se-20373. The sequence goes on from NZ_JAAGPH010000068.1 coordinate 37,596, forward strand.
TGGCGACCCGGTGGACGACGCGACGAAGGTCTGGCCCGCGCAGCGCACGACGATCGATGCGGGCACGCTCGTGCTCGACCACGTGGAGGCGCAGGACAGTGGGCCGTGCCGTGACGTGAATTACGACCCGACGGTGCTGCCGCAGGGGATTCAGGTGTCGGGAGATCCGTTGCTACCGGCGCGGTCGGCGGCTTACGCGGATTCGTATCTGCGCAGGACGAGTGAAGAGGCCGGGGTAGCGGGCGTGGCGCGATTGAGTGGGGAGGGACGGTGATGAAGGCTTCGACGACGTTTGGCGTGCCGGCGCGGGTGCTGCACTGGGTGATGGCCGCGATGATCATCGCGATGCTGTTCATCGGGGTGGGGATGGTGGCGTCTGTCTCTGAGCGGCATGCGCTTCTGGTGGCGATCCACAAGCCGCTGGGTATTGCCGTGCTCGTGCTGGTTTGCGTGCGGATCGTGGTGCGGGTTCTGTCGAAGCCGCGGGCATTGCCCGAGGACTTGCCGTGGTGGCAAAGGGTTGCCGCGCACGGGTCGCATCTCGTGCTGTATGCGCTGATGTTCACGATGCCGCTGATCGGGTGGGCGATGCTGTCGGCGGGCGGGTATCCGGTGACGCTGGGCGGGGGTGTGCAGTTGCCGGCGCTGGTGTCGGCTGATCCGGTGACGTTCGCGTGGCTCCGGGTCGCGCACCGGGTGCTGGCCTATCTGTTCTTCGCAACGTTCCTCGCGCACTTTGCCGCGGCGCTGTATCACGGACTGATTCGACGGGACGGTGTGGTGAGGGCGATGGTGGGGCGGTGAGCGACGGTGGGTCGTGTTCGATGCGGCGGGGCGGCTCACGGGCAACCGGGGCTGTTCCCGCCGTGTCGCATATATATGAGGAGAACAGGTTCAGAGCCCCCCGCTACCACATGTCAAAATAATTTCACAAAAGGGGTTGCGGAGACTGAAGCAGATGCTTAGAATCACGCCTCTTTCGCGCTAACGGAAACGCAGCGCGGGGAAAGAAGGGAAGCGGTGCTGTTGAAGTCGGTTTTATCGATTCCAGTGCTGACGAAATTAAACCGCAGTCGTCGCAACGAAGTAGTTAAAAAAGTTGTTGACGGATTTAAAAAAACGGTTGATAATCTCGCTTCTCTGCTGCTGAAAACGCAGCGCTGTCGGGAAGCACGAAGTTCCTCGCAGAATGCTCTTTAAAAATTAACAGCCGATAAGTGTGGGCGCTTGATGAAAGCGAGCTGATCCTCGGATCAGATAGCGAAAGTATCAAGAGTCTCACACTAAAGTAAGTCAGG
>NZ_JAAGPH010000069.1:0-38774 GCF_017104705.1 Burkholderia sp. Se-20373
TCGGCAGTCTCGGCCTGATGCGCGCGATCGAGAAATTCGAATACCGGCGCGGGTTCAAGTTCTCGACCTATGCGACCTGGTGGATCCGCCAGGCGATCACGCGCGCGGTCGCGGATCGCGCCCGCACGATCCGCGTGCCCGTGCACGTCGGCGACCAGTACCAGCGGGTGCAGCGGCAGGCGCTGCGTTTTCGGCAGCGCACGGGCCGCCGGGCGACGCCGGCCGACCTCGCGGCCGAAACCGGCCTCGACGAGGACAAGCTGCGCGCGGTGCTCGCGCTGCCCGCCGAACCCGTGTCGCTCGACGCGCCGCTGCCCGATGCGGACACCGGTCTCGTCGAGCTGATCGAGGACCAGGCGTCGGCCAGCCCGTTCGAGCAACTGGCCGACACGCGGATGCGCGAATGCGTGAGGTCGCTGCTCCGGTCGGTCACGCCGGCCGAGGCCGACGTGCTGCGCCGGCGGTTCGGCCTCGGCGGCGCCGAGCCCGATACCTACGACGCGATCGCGCAGGACGCGGGCATGTCGCGCGAACGCGTCCGGCAGATCGAGAAGCGGGCGCTCGCCACGTTGCGCACGGCGGCCGAGGCCGAAAACGCGCAGTCGTTCCTCGACGCTTGATCGCATCACGCGACGCACGGTCGTGCCGCTTTCCGGCACGACCGTGCGCGTCGAACCTGTGCTACGTTTGCCATTGACGTGCGTCAAGTTTTCTTCATCGCGTGTCGCGACAATGATGAAAAGGCGACCGGCGCATCGTTCACCGTGTCCGTTCCGTTTGTGCTTCCCCAGGTCCCTCGCCATGCAGACGACCGTCAGCCAAACGTTCGAGGAAAACCGGCATATCGCGGCCTGCCTGCGCGAGGCGGCGCAGCGGCTGGCTGACCAGGGCGCGAATCCGTACCGGGTCGCCGCGTACCGCGCGTCGGCCGAGACGGTCGACGCGCTCGACCTCGACATCCGCACCCTGTTCGAATCCGGCGGCGTCGATGCGCTCGGGATGCTGCCCGAGGTCGGCACGGGCGTCGCCCAGGCAATGGCCGAGTTGCTGGTGACGGGGCGCTGGCGCCAGCTCGACCGGCTGTGCGGCGACGCCGAACGCACCTCCGCGTTCGAAGCGGTGCCGGGCATCGGCCACGCGCTCGCGCTGCGCATTCACGACCTGCTGCACATCGATACCCTCGAGGAACTCGAACGCGCGGCCCGCAACGGCCAGCTCGAAACGATCTCGGGCGTCGGCCCGCGGCGCGCGGCCGGCATCCGCGCCGCGCTCGACGACGTGCTGAGCCGCCGCCGGCGCTGGCAGGGCCACGTGCAGGACGCCGGCCCCGGCACCGAGCCGCCCGTCGAACTGCTGCTCTACATCGACCGCCTGTACCGCAACAAGGCCGCCGCCGGCGTGTTGCCGACGCCTGGCTTCGTGCAACGCGTCACCGCGCATCGGCGGCCGAATGCGGACGACTCCGTGCCGCTGCCCGTGATGCACATGACCAAGGGCGGCTGGCATTTCACCGCGCTGTGCCTGCATGCCGCGATGCGCACGCCGGAAGCGTCCCGCCCGACGGACTGGGTCTCGCTCTATTTCTACGACGCCTTGCAGCGCGAAAACCAGCGCACCGTCTTCACCGAAACGTACGGCTCGCTCGTCGGCAAGCGCATCGTGCGCGGGCGCGAGCAGGAATGCCGCGTGTACTACGCGGGATGAATCAGTCGTCGCCGGTTTCGTCGACATCGAACGGGACATCGAGCGCCGACGCGATCGGGCGACATGCACGGGTGAGCGCGCGCGATCGGCGGACGGAATGGTCTGCCGCGAGATGGAACCAGGTCGAATGCGGCCCGTGATCGTCTTTACTGTTCCGATTCGGTACGCCGAACCGGAACTTCACCATGTAGCCGCCCTTCCAGCGAACCGGAATCACCTGCCGCCTACGCGCCTTCCGTCTTCGTGCGGCGCGCCGGATGGCGATGCGCGGCGATCCGCAGCAGCTTCTGGAACGACGGGCATTCGAGATGGTTCGATGCCGGGCACACGGCCGCATGCCGCAACGCATCGCGCACGGCGCCGAGACGGCGGATCGTGCGGTCGAGTTCGTCGGCCTTGCCGTCGAGCTTCGCGCGATCGATCGCGGGCAGGCCGTCCGTGCCGACCATCGCGAGGATGTCGTCGAGCGAAAAGCCGGCCTCGCGGCCCAGTGCGACCAGCGCCAGGCGCTCCAGCACCGACTCGTCGTATTGCCGCCGCAGCCCGTGGCGGCCGATCGGCACGATCAGCCCTTTTTCCTCGTAGTAGCGCAGCGTCGACGCGGGCAATCCCGAGCGTCGCGCCACCTCTGCGATGTCCAGCCGGCTCATGCTTGACCTCAAGTGAACTTGAAGTTGCAAGATAGTCGCTCGACTCCATGAAGACAAGCCCGGACTGCCATGAAACCGCTGAAACGATGCCGTACTCCGCTGCACCGCGCAGCCCGTTCCCTGCTCTGCCGAGGGATGCGATGAGCGTGCCCGACGTCCTGCCCGACCTGCTGCTGATCGGCACGGGCGCCACGCTCGTGATGGATCTGTGGACACTGTTTCGGCGGCGTGCATTCGGCATTCCGTCGCTCGACTATGCGCTGGTCGGCCGCTGGATCGGTCACATGATGCACGGCCGGTTCCGGCACGCGTCGATCGTCGCCGCGGCGCCCGTACCGGGCGAACGCACGCTCGGCTGGATCGCGCATTACACGATCGGCATCGCGTTCACGGCACTGCCTCTTTTGATCGCAGGCCCGGCGTGGATCGACGCGCCGACGCCGCTGCCCGCACTCGTCACCGGCCTCGTCAGCGTCGTCGCCCCGTTCTTCGTGATGCAGCCCGCGTTCGGTTTCGGCATCGCGGCGTCGCGCACACCGCAGCCGGGCGTCGCGCGGCGGCGCAGTCTCATCACGCATTTGTCCTACGGTGTGGGGCTTTATCTAGCAGCGTACGCGCTCGCGGCACTGGCCCGTTGAGCACATGGACTCCCGGAGACCATAAAGGCTAGCGTCGGCTCAACCGAGCCGACCTCGATCCCCACGCAAGCGCTTCGTCCGGCATGGCGGCCGCATCCGTCCTGTGCCGGCCCGACGAAGGTCGCGCCAGGCATTGGCGCCCGCGCAACGACGATGACAACGCCACATGCCGGCATGGAGGCACACGCGGCGTGCTCGCGCGCTGCCACCCGGTGTTTTCAAGTCGTTCATCCGGCCCGGCCGACCGGCGGGCCACGTCATTCCCCGCCGCAGTCGATCAGGTTGTGGCGCACGCGCCCGAGCAACCGCACCAGCGTATCGCGCTCGTCGGGCGTGAAGCCGCGCAGCCCGTCGTCGGCGACGGTGTCACCCACCTCGAGCATCTGCGGAAAGATCTCGCGCGACTTGTCGGTCAGCCGGATCACGAATGCGCGGCGGTCGTCATCGTTCGCGATGCGCTCGATCCAGCCGTAGCTTTCCATCCGGTCGAGCAACCGCGTGAGCGAGATCGGCGCGATCTCAAGCCATTCGGCGAGCCGCGCCTGATTCATCTCGCCCTTCCACGTCAGGTACGCGAGCACGCGGCTTTGCGCGCGGGTCAGCCCGATGCGCTTCGCGCGCCGGTCGAACAGGCGTCCGTTCAGGCGGGCGACATCGGCGATCAAGTAGCCGATCCGGTTCTCGTAAGTCTTGTCCATGCGGCGATTATAGGGGTCAAGCCGGCCGTGCCCCGGCGATAAGCGGATATATAATAAGCGTGCTTATAATTCCAGCCATACCGGATCGCCGCCCACGGCGACCGCCCCGTGGAGACACCCGCTTGAATCCCGCCGCCGACGCCCCCGCCTCGCCCGCCCTGAACCGGCCGATGCTGACCCTGTCGATCATGCTCGCCACGCTGATCCAGACCCTCGACAGCACGATCGCGAACGTTGCGCTGCCGCACATGCAGGGCACGCTGTCCGCGTCGCAGGACGAGATCACGTGGGTGCTGACCTCGTATATCGTCGCCGCGGCGATCGCGACCCCGCTCACCGGCTGGCTGTCCGACCGGCTCAGCGTGAAACGGCTGCTGATCGTGTCGATCGCGGGCTTCACGGTTGCGTCGGCGCTGTGCGGGCTGTCCGAGACGCTCGTGCAGATCGTCGGCGCGCGCCTGCTGCAGGGCGTGTTCGGCGCCGCGCTGGTGCCGCTGTCGCAGTCGATCCTGCTCGACATCAATCCGCGCGAGAAACAAGGCCAGGCGATGGCGATCTGGGGGATGGGCGTGATGGTCGGCCCGATCCTCGGCCCGACGCTCGGCGGCTGGCTCACCGACAGCTACAACTGGCGCTGGGTGTTCTTCATCAACGTGCCGATCGGCGCGTTCGCGCTCGCCGGCGTGATGACCTTCCTGCCCGCGCGCGCGCCGCGCCCGCACGTGAAGTTCGACGCGTTCGGCTTCGCGACGCTGGCGCTCGCGATCGGCGCGTTCCAGGCGATGCTCGACCGCGGCGAACAGCTCGACTGGTTCGGCTCGTACGAGATCCGCATCGAGGCGATCGTCGCGGCGCTCAGCTTCGCGTTCTTCCTCGTGCATACGGCGACCGTCGGCAAGGCGTCGTTCTTCAAGTCGGAACTGCTGCGCGACCCCAACTTCGCGACGGGCACGCTGTTCATCTTCGTGGTCGGCGCGGTGCTGTACGCGACCCGCGCGCTGCTGCCGCCGATGCTGCAGAACCTGATGGGCTACCCGGTCGCGACCACGGGCCTCGTCACCGCGCCGAGCGGCGCCGGCACGATGATCGCGATGCTGTTCGTCGGCAGGCTGCTGAAATACGTGGATGCGCGGATGCTGCTGCTCGCGGGGCTGTCGATTTCCGCGCTCGCGCTCTGGCAGATGATGCAGTACACGGTCGTGCTGTCCGAAGCGGACATCGTGTGGCCCGGCGTGGTGCAGGGCTTCGGGCTGGGGCTCGTGTTCGTGCCGCTGAGCGCGCTGTCGTTCTCGACGCTGCCGCCCGACCTGCGCGCGGACGGCACGGCCACCTACAGCCTGATGCGCAACATCGGCAGCAGTATCGGCATCTCGATCGTGCAGACGCTGATGACGCGCAACACGCAGGTCGCGCATGCCGACCTCGCGACCCATATCACGCCGTTCAATCCGGCCGTCCAGGCGATGGCCGGCAGCCGCCTCGATATCGCGCTGCTCGACCGCACGATCAACCAGCAGGCGTCGATGATCGCGTACCTGAACGACTTCAAGCTGATGTTCGTCGCGACGCTGCTGATGATTCCGCTGTTGCTGCTGATCCGCCCGCCGCAGAAAGCGGCGAGCGTGGAGATCGCGCACGCGGCGATGGATTGACGGGCACACGCACGGCGCGCGCCCGCTTCGCCCCGCGTCAGACCTTCATCGTGCCCGTGCGCACATAGCGCTCGTGCCACGACAGCGCCTCGGCGAGCAGGTGCGGCGTGTGCTTGCCGAAGCTTTCGCGCGACGCGCGCTCGAAGTAATCCTCGAGCATCGGCCGGTAGTCGGGATGCGCGCAGGTCGCGATGACCTTGCGTGCGCGCTGCTTCGGCGACAGGCCGCGCAAATCCGCGAGGCCCTGCTCGGTGACGACCACCGCGACGTCGTGCTCGGTGTGGTCGACGTGGCTCGCCATCGGCACGATCCGCGAGATCGCACCGCCCTTCGCGGTACTCGCCGACATGAAGCACGACAGGTAGCCGTTGCGCGCGAAGTCGCCCGAGCCGCCGATGCCGTTCTGGATCTTCGTGCCCATCACGTGCGTTGAGTTCACGTTGCCGTAGATGTCGGCCTCGATCATCCCGTTCATCGCGATGCAGCCGAGCCGGCGCACGAGCTCCGGATGGTTGCTGATCTCCTGCGGGCGCAGCACGATCTTCTCGCGGAACGTCGCGATTTCGTCGGCGAAGCGCTGCACGGCGGCCGGGCTCAGCGACAGCGCGGTGGCCGACGCGAAGCGCAGCGTGCCGTCCTGCAGCAGGTCGAGCATGCCGTCCTGGATCACTTCGGTGTACGCGGTCAGGTTCGAGAAGCCGGCCGAGCTGAGCTCCGCGAGCACCGCGTTCGTGATGTTGCCGACGCCCGACTGCAGCGGCAGCAGGTTTTCCGGCAGGCGGCCGCGCTTCACTTCATGGCGCAGGAAGTCGATCAGTTGCAGCGCGATCTGCCTGGACGTCGCGTCCGGCGCGGAGAACGCATTGCTGCGATCCGGCGCGTCGGTCTCGACGATCGCGACGATCTTGTCGGCCGGGCAGCGCAGGTACGGCTCGCCGATCCGGTCGTCGCTCTTCGTCAGCGGAATCGGCTTGCGGTGCGGCGGCAGCGCGGTGCCGTAATAGACGTCGTGCATCCCGTCGAGGCCGAGCGGCTGGCGCGAGTTGACCTCGAGGATTACGTGCTTCGCGCGTTCGAGCCAGGTCTTGTTGTTGCCGATCGACGCGGACGGAATCAGCAGCCCGTCCTCGCGGATGCCCGCGACTTCGACGATCGCGACATCGAGATCGCCGTACAGCCCGAACCACGCGTACTGCGCGACGTGGCTCAGGTGGACGTCCTGGTAATCGACTTCGCCGCCGTTGATCTTGTCGCGCAACGTCGGGTCGGACTGGTACGGCAGGCGCATCGAGATGCCGTTGGTGCGGGCGAGCGCGCCGTCGAGTTCCGGCGCGGTCGACGCGCCCGTCAGCACGTTGATCCGGAAGTCCTCGCCGCGCGTGTGCGCCGCGTCGATGTGGGCGGCAAGCGCGGCCGGGACGGCCTTCGGATAGCCGGAGCCCGTGAAGCCGCTCATGGCGACGGTCATGCCGGGACGGATCAGCGCGGCGGCTTCGTCGGCGGTGCGGACGAGCGAACGCAGGGCGGGAGCGAGGATGCGTGATGAAGACATGGCTGGTTTCTGACGCTTGGGTCTGTCGTTGACGTCGCGGGGGGTGTCTCCTGAGCGACATGAAGCCCTTGGGGCCGCGAGGGGCGGCCGGCACCACAGGCACGGTCGGAGTATCGCAGAGGCCATCGCCGCGAAATGTCCGCCAGATGCAAAAGATCCTTGCCGGATTTGCCGGGTATCGAACGACCGTTCTGTGACAGGCGCGCCGTTTAAATCGGATGCACACGAAAGGTGCGCGAAAGCATCGGGCAGAACGACTGGTCGCCGATCGACAACTCACGCGCATCAATCGCCGAATTTCCAGTGCGCTTTATCGCCTGCGGATCGGCAATGACCGACGCCCGTCCGGCGCGGCCAATTGTCACCCGAGGCGGCTTGTCCCGACCTGACGCACGTCAAGCGCGCACGCGCCGCGCGACGCGCGGCGGGAAGCGCGCAAAGCCCCGCCGCACCGGCCTGTGAGGCCCGTCCGCCCTTGACAGTCGCGCGACGCGGACCACACTGGAATACGAATGCCGCCGCCCCGGTTGGCCGCCCTTTCGCGCATGCGCTTTTCGGCCGGCCGATCGCCGCAAGACGCGGTAACACTCCTTCATGTCAGGACATTGATCGAATAAAAAGCACCAAATTACAATTCCGTATATATTTCGCCGATGGACCAAAGAAAAACCGCCACACGTTCCGAACCGCCCCTGCCGCGCACCTGGGATGCGCGGCTGGCGCGCTCGCTTGTCCGACCGCTCGTCGACACGCCCGTCACCCCGAATCACCTCACTACCGTTCGCCTGCTGATCGGCCTCGCCGGCGCCTGGTGCCTCGCGCACGGCGGCTTCGGCTGGAGCAATGCAGGCGCGTTCCTGATCGTGCTGTCGAACTTCGTCGACCACACCGATGGCGAACTCGCGCGCATCAGCGGGAAATCCAGCAAGATCGGTCATTTTTACGACCTCGCGGCAGACGCGCTCGTCACGGTCGCGCTGTTCGTCAGCATGGGCGTCGGCATCGTCGCCCAGGGCGGCCAGATGGCCGCTTCGCCGGTGCTGCTCGGCGCGGTGGCCGGCGCGGCCGTCGCGCTGATCTTCTTCCTGCGCATGCGGATCGAATCGTTCGCCGGCAAGGCCGGCACCAAGCAGGCATTCGCCGGCGGCTTCGAGACCGAAGACGTGCTGTACCTGCTGCCGCTCGTGACGCTGTTCGACGGCGTCGAGCCGTTCCTGCTCGCGGCGTCGATCGGCGCCCCGCTGTTCGCCGCGTGGGTCGTGTTCGACTGGTGGCGCATCGTGCGGCGCCGCAACCTCCCGCAGAACCCGGCCGCCGCGCAGAACCCAACCGAAATCCAGGCTTCCAAATGACTCCTAGCACGCGCGACGACTCCGTGCTGAGCCCGGCACGCCCCGCGCCCGTGCGCGCGGCCGCGGCCGACCCCGATCGCACCGTGGCCGACCGCGTCGGCCAGCTCGACCTCGACCGCCTGCGCGGCGACTACACGCGCCAGGGCTCGTTCCTTTATCTCGACACCTTCCTGCCGGCCGACGCGCACGCGAAGCTGGCCGACGCCGCCCGCGCGATGCAGGCCGGCCTGAACCGCAATTACCTGCCCGGTCACAAGCAAGGCGGCAGCGTCAGCCGTCATACGATCGACGAGCAGGCGCCGTACATCGCCGAACTGTATCGCTCGAAGGCACTGATCTCGTTCCTCGAGAAAGTCACGGGCGACAAGCTGATGCTGTCGCCGGACGACGATCCGCACGCGTACGCGCTGTATTACTACACGAAGCCCGGCGACCACATCGGCTGGCACTACGACACGTCGTACTACGACGGCCGCCGCTACACGCTGCTGATCGGCGTGATCGACGAATCGTCGTGCCGGCTCGACTACGAGCTGCACACGCGCAATCCGGACGTCGCCGACGAACCGGGCTCCGTGCAGATCGCCGACGGCGGCATCGTGCTGTTCGACGGCGACAAGCTGCGCCACCGCATCACGCCGCTCGGCCAGAACGAGATGCGCGTGTCGCTCACGTTCGAATACGTGACGAACCCCGGCATGCGGCCGTGGAAGCGCTTCATCTCGAACATGAAGGACGCGATCGCGTATTTCGGTTTCCGCCAGGTGTTCAAGCAACTGGCAACGCGACGCACGACCGGGTCATGACACGCGCCGGCCTGATCCTGCTGTCCCTCGGGACCGCACTCTTCGTTGCACTCCTTGCCTGGCAGGGCGTCGGTGCGGTCGCGTCCACGTTCCTCGCGGCCGGCTGGGGGCTCGCGCTCGTCGCGGCGTTCCACGTCGTGCCGCTCGTGATCGACGCGATCGCGATCTCCGTGATGTTCCGCCCCGGCCAGCCGGGCGCCGAGCTCGGCAACGCGCTGCGCGCGCGCTGGGTCGGCGAATCGGTGAACAGCCTGCTGCCCGCCGGGCAGATCGGCGGCCCGGTGCTGATGGTGCGCCACCTCGCGCAGCGCGGCACGCGGATGGCCGACGCGGCGGCAGCCGTCACGGTCAGCACGACGATGCAGGCGCTCTCGCAGATGGCGTTCGCGCTGATCGGCATCGCCGCGTTCAGCCTGTATGCGACGCACGAATCGGTCGCGCACCTGCGCACGCCCGCGCTGATCGCCACCGGCGTGCTCGGCGCCCTCGCCATCGCGTTCTATGCGGCGCAGCGGCGCGGGCTGTTCGGCCGCGGGCTGCGCCTCGCGTCGAAGCTGCTCGGCCCGCGCGACTGGTCGTCGCTGGCCACCCGCGCCGACGCGATCGACGATGCGGTCGGCGCGCTGTACCGCGATCGTGCGAAGGTCGCGAAGACCTTCGCATTGAGTCTCGTCGGCTGGATCGTCGGCACCGCCGAAGTGTGGCTCGCGCTGCACTTCCTCGGGCACCCGGTGAGCTGGCTCGACGCGCTGCTGCTCGAGAGTGTCGGCCAGGCCATTCGTGGCGCGGCCTTCGCGATCCCGGGCTCGCTCGGCGCGCAGGAAGGCGGTTACCTGCTGCTCGCGCCGCTGGTCGGACTGCCGCCCGATGCGGCGCTCGCGCTGTCGCTTGCGAAACGCGCGCGCGAACTCGCGCTCGGCCTGCCCGGCCTGCTCTATCTGCATTTCAGTGAAAGAAACTGGCAGCGGCGCCGTGCGCCGCAGCCGCTCGCCGACTGATCGTTCAGATCCGCCGGCTTTTTGGTTGGAGAACCCATGCGAGCCATCATTCTTGCGGCAGGCCTCGGCTTGCGCCTGCAACAACCGCCCGAGGCGCAGTACCCGAAGTGCCTGCTGCGCTTCGACGACGTGTCGCTGCTCGAGCGCCATCTGCGCGTACTCGATGCCGCGGGCGTCGACGAGATCGTGCTTGGGCTGGGCTTCCAGCACGAGAAGGTCGAGCAGGAATTGAAGCGTCTCGGCCGCCAGGCCGAGATCGTGATCAACGACCGCTACGACCTCGGCAGCGTGCTGACCGTGCATACCGTCGCCGAGGCGATGACGCGCGGCGGCGACGTGCTGCTGATGGACGCCGACGTGCTGTATGACGAGAACATCCTGCACGCGCTGGTGGCCGATGCCGACAAGGCGGTCGACCGCCTGCTGATCGATCGCGACTTCGAAGCCGGCGACGAGCCCGTCAAGCTGTGCCTGAAGAACGGCGTGCCCGTCGAGCTGCGCAAGCAGCTTGCAATCGACCTCGACTACGACACGATCGGCGAATCGGTCGGCTTCTTCCGCTTCACCGAAGGCACCGCGCGCCGCCTCGCGACGATCGTCGCGGGCTACGTCGACAGCGGCCGCGCGAACATGCCGCACGAAGAAGCCGTGCGCGACCTGCTGCTCGAAGGCGGTCACTCGTTCGACGTCGCCGACGTCACCGGCTCGCCGTGGATCGAGATCGACTTCCCGAACGACGTCGCTCGCGCCACGCAAGAAATCCTCCCCCTGATTCAACGCACTACCGCAGGAGTCGCACGATGAACGCACGCGAACCCAATTTCACCGAATCGCGCAGCGCACGCCTGCGCCGCATGCTCGTCAGCAGCGACCTCGAATTCCTGATGGAAGCGCACAACGGCCTGTCCGCGCGGATCGTCCGCGAAGCCGGCTTCAAGGGCATCTGGGCATCGGGCCTCGCGATCTCCGCGCAGTTCGGCGTGCGTGACAACAACGAGGCGAGCTGGACCCAGGTCGTCGACGTGCTCGAATTCATGGCGGACGCGAGCGACCTGCCGATCCTGCTCGACGGCGACACCGGCTACGGCAACTTCAACAACGTGCGCCGCCTCGTGAAGAAGCTCGAGCAGCGCGGCATCGCCGGCGTCTGTATCGAGGACAAGCAGTTCCCGAAGACCAACAGCTTCATCGGCGGCGAGCGCCAGCCGCTCGCGGAAATCGACGAGTTCTGCGGCAAGATCAAGGCCGGCAAGGATTCGCAGACCGATCCCGACTTCTCGATCGTCGCGCGTGTCGAAGCGCTGATCGCCGGCTGGGGCATGGACGAGGCGCTGCGCCGCGCGAACGCGTACGCGGAAGCCGGCGCCGACGCGATCCTGATCCACAGCAAGCTGTCGCGTCCGGACGAGATCCTGCAATTCGCACGCGAATGGAGCGGCAAGGCGCCGCTGGTGATCGTGCCGACCAAGTACTACAGCACGCCGACCGACGTGTTCCGCCAGGCCGGCATCAGCACCGTGATCTGGGCGAACCACCTGATCCGCGCGTCGGCCTCCGCGATGCAGGCGACCGCACGCGAGATCCACGAGAGCGAAACGCTGATCAACGTCGAAGACCGCGTTGCATCGGTCAACGAGATCTTCCGCCTGCAGGACGCCGACGAATACTCGGCGGCCGAGCGTATCTACCTGTCGTCGTCGTCGCGCGCGTCGAACGCGGCGATCGTGCTCGCCGCGAGCCGCGGCAAGGGCCTCGAAGCCGTGACCGAAGACAAGCCGAAGGTCATGCTGCCGGTCGCCGGCAAGCCGCTGCTGCGCTGGCTCGTCGACGGCTTCAAGACGCACGGCGTGAACGACATCACCGTGGTCGGCGGCTATCGCGCCGACGCGATCGACACGTCGGGCATCAAGCTCGTCGTCAACGAACGCCATGCACAGACGGGCGAACTCGCGTCGCTCGCCTGCGCGGCCGACCGCCTGACCGGCGACACCGTGATTTCGTACGGCGACCTGCTGTTCCGCAGCTACATCGTGCGCGACCTCGCGGAGAGCGAGGCCGAGTTCAGCGTGGTGGTCGATTCGTCGCTCACCGAGACCAACCAGAGCGTGCGCGATTTCGCGCTCTGCTCCGCCGCGGACGATCGCGGCCTGTTCGGCCAGAAGACGTTCCTGCAACGCGTCTCGAGCGACGTCGCCGCAGGCACGCCGCACGGCCGCTGGATCGGCCTGCTGAACGTGCGCGGCGCCGGTGTCGATCGCCTGAAGGCCATGCTCGCGACGCTGCAGGCCCGTCCTGATTTCGACACGCTCGATATCCCGTCGCTGCTCAACGAACTGATCGCCGCCGGCGAGAAGATCGAGGTGCAGTACGTGCACGGCCACTGGCGCGGCGTCAACGATCTCGAGGACTTCCGCCGCGCGGGCGACTTCGCGCACGGCCAGACGCCGCTGTCCGAACCGGGTGCCGGCAACGGGGGCGCGCAATGATCGACGCGGCCCAGTTCGTCGAGGCCGCGCGCGCGCGCGGTTTCGACTGGTACGCGGGCGTGCCCTGCTCGTACCTGACGCCGTTCATCAATTACGTGCTGCAGGACCCGACGCTGAATTACGTGTCGGCCGCGAACGAAGGCGACGCGGTCGCGCTGATCGCGGGTGCGACGCTCGGCGGCAAGCGCGGCATCGCGATGATGCAGAACTCGGGGCTCGGCAACGCGGTGAGCCCGCTCACGTCGCTCACGTGGACGTTCCGGCTGCCGCAGTTGCTGATCGTCACGTGGCGCGGCCAGCCGGGCGTGGCCGACGAGCCGCAGCACGCGCTGATGGGCCCAATCACGCCCGCGATGCTCGACACGATGGAGATCCCGTGGGAGACGTTCCCGACCGACCCCGCACAGGTCGGCCCGGCACTCGACCGCGCGATCGCGCACATGGACGCGACGGGCCGCCCGTACGCGCTCGTGATGCAGAAAGGCAGCGTCGCGCCGTATGAACTGAAATCGAATCCGGCCGCGAAGCCGCGTGCGCATGTCGCCGCGCAAGCGTCGTCGCGCGCGGCGTCGGCCGAAGCCTGGCCGACCCGTCACGACGCGCTGCAGCGCGTGATCGCGCATACGCCGGTCGACTCGACCGTCGTGCTCGCGTCGACCGGCTTCTGCGGCCGCGAACTCTACGCCATCGACGATCGCCCGAACCAGCTGTACATGGTCGGCTCGATGGGCTGCGTGACGCCGATGGCGCTCGGCCTCGCGCTTGCGCGCCCCGACCTGCGTGTCGTTGCGGTCGACGGCGACGGCGCCGCGCTGATGCGCATGGGCGTGTTCGCGACGCTCGGCACCTACGGCCCGGCCAACCTCACGCACGTGCTGCTCGACAACGGCGCGCACGAATCGACGGGTGGCCAGGCCACCGTGTCGCAACATGTTTCGTTCGCGGGTGTGGCTGCCGCGTGCGGGTATGCGTCGGCGGTCGAAGGCGACACGCTGGACGTGCTTGATACGGCGCTTGCTTCGTCGGCCGATGGTGCGCAGTTCGTGCGACTGGCGATCCGCACCGGCGTGCCCGACGGCCTGCCCCGCCCGACCGTCACGCCGGTCGAGGTCAAGACCCGTCTGATGCGGCACATCGGCGCCGCGCAGACCGAAGCCCACGTTGAAGGAGCCCATTGATGCTGCTGCTGAACCCCGGCCCGGTCACGCTCACCGAACGCGTGCGCCGCAGCCTGCTGCAACCCGACCTGTGCCATCGCGAAAGCGAATTCTTCGATCTGCAGGATGAGGCGCGTGCGCGTCTCGTTGCTGCGTATGAGCTTGATCCGGCCGAGTGGACGGCTGTGCTGATGACGGGCTCGGGTACGGCCGCTGTCGAAAGCATGATCGCGGCACTCGTGCCGAAGGACGGCAAGCTGCTCGTGATCGAGAACGGTGTTTATGGCGAGCGGATTACGCAGATCGCGACGCAGTATGGGATCGCGCATGAGGTGCTCAAGCATGAGTGGATGCAGGCGCCTGATCTTGCGCAAATCGCCGCGCGCCTCGACGCGGGTGGTTACTCGCATGTCGCCGTGATCCATCACGAAACGACGACGGGTCGCCTGAACGATCTCGGCGCGATCGCGGAAGTCTGCCGTTCGCGCGGCGTGAAGATGCTCGTTGACGGTGTAAGCAGCTTTGGCGCGGAAGCGATCGATTTTGCCGGCGGTGACATCGACGCCGTTGCCGCGACCGCGAACAAGTGCCTGCACGGCGTGCCGGGCGCAGCGTTCGTGATCGTGCGTCGTAGTGCGCTCGTGAAGGCTGCAAGCCGTACTTACTACCTCGACCTCGGCCGTCTCGCGAAGCTGCAGGATCAGCGCAATACGCCGTTCACGCCTTCCGTGCATGCTTATTACGCACTTGTCGAGGCGCTGCGCGAGTTTGACGAAGCCGGCGGCTGGCGTGCGCGGCATGCGCATTACAAGGCGCTCGCCGATCAGGCGCAAGCCGGGCTCGCGGCGCGCGGGATGCCGCTGGTGTTGCCGGAAGGTGAATCGTCGGTCGTTCTTCGTGCTTATCGGTTGCCGCAAGGTGTGACGTACGAGACGCTGCATGACGGGCTGAAGGCGCGTGGCTTCGTGATCTATGCGGGGCAAGGCGGGTTGTCGAAGGAATTGTTCCGCATCTCGACGATGGGCGCGATTCAGGCGGCTGACGTTGAGCGGTTGCTGGAAGGGTTTACGGCGTTGACGCGGTAAGTGGCCATGTTTCCCGCCCGTTAACGGAAAGGCCCTTATGGGCCTTTTTTTGCATCCTTCTTTGTTCCCGCCGAGACTCATGACGACCTCTCCAGACGCAAACCAACCCGCTGCCCAGGATAAAAAGCTGCGCAAGAAAGGAACCCACGGCGGCGACTTCGTCGATCCGCTTGACCCATCGAAAAGAATCGCCGGAACGTGCGTTGGAGTGGGCGATTTTTGGCAATGGGCGTACTCCGACATCGGCAGTGGCACGCTTCGCGGCGACCTCGCCGAATTCCTGGTGCGCACCGCCCTGTTCAGGACTCAACCGGACGCCTATCCGACCAGGAAGGTGATGGATCATGTCGATTTCGAATGGTTTCCTTCCGAGGAACACTTCGAGCTCGTCGGCGATCGACGGTCGTTCTGGCTGGAGGTCAAGTCGTCCGTACAGCGGCTGGACAGCGAGGGTAACGTCGTCGCAAAGGGGAAGGAGCAGTACGGGGTCGAGGAACATGAAGGATGGGATCGTCACAGCCCCGAATTCCCGATCGTCAAGCTCAAACGGCTCTGGGCCGATCTGTATGTGTTCTGCAGGCTCACCGTCAAGGCACCCTACGATCGAATCGAATCCGCGCTCCATTATGCGAACTGGCGCTTCCTCGTCGTGCCCACGTATGCGTTGCTTGAGGAAATCAGGAAGCAACCCGATCCGGAACCCGAGGAAATAGCAAGTAATGAAACTCGCTCGAAACCGGGAAGGAAGCGGACCAAACAGGAATCGTTGATCGACGCATATGTATCAAACCGACAAGACTGGATCGGTTTTTACGACCTGCTGGAAGCGCTCGAGAAACTCGTCAAAAACCCGGAGAGTCTCAAGCTAATCCTCGAAAGAATGAAGGAAAATGAAATGGAGCTGGCTAAAGAAAGATGGCCGTCCAGCAAGGACAAAGCCTCGACCGTCCCTGACCAATAGCCGGTCTATCGACTGCATCGATTCGACGAGCGACAGCCATCACAATCGACGAACCCGGTTTCCTCCGACCATGAAAGCGCTTCACTTCATTCCGGTGCTGGCGATTGCCGCCGCACCCGCTGTTCACGCCACCGACAGCCAGCCTTGCGGCGACGATACGGTCGTGGCCGTCGCCCGCTGGGCCGGAATCGCCAGCGCACGCATCGCCACACGCGACACGAACCGGCTCGTCGTCGCGTCGGCCTGCAAGGTCATGCCGAATGCGCCGGAAACGACGATCGCGGCCGTTGCATTCGATTCGCTTCCCAAAAGCAAGAACCCGGACGAGAGCAACAAGCTGCAGGTCATCGCGCTCGTCGAAGGCGGCAAGGTCGTGGCTGCCGAAAAGTCGGTCGTCGAAGAGGATGCGGCAACGGAGATCGGCGAGAGCAGCTATCGCATCGACACGGCCCCCTACCGACTGTCGCCCGACGTGCGGGCGTTTGGCGTCGTGTTTATGAGCAGCGCGCGCGGGCCGAGTTGCCCCGATGCCAACGCCAGCGAGGAGCTCACGCTGTGGGTGCGCGACGGCAACCGCATCCGTCCGGTGTTCGGCACCAACCTGTACGGGTGGGTCAGCGTCGAGGGCGACGCCTGCGGCCCCGGTGTCGGCGACGCGCGCAGCGAAGAGGCAAGCATGACGATCGCCGTGGAGAAAACATCGAGCCACGGCTTTGCTGATCTGTCGATCACCGCCCATATTACGAAGACGCAGCGCAAGGACGGTGATTACTCGGAGACGGGCAAGCGCACCGCACGCACGATCGTCCACTACGACGGCAAGTCGTACGGAGTCGATATGTTCCGAAACTTCTGGTATTCGCCTGCCGCAATGAAGCGCTTCAAGTAACGCCCAGGCGGGGCACCACCCCACCCGCCTACTCCGCCACCTTCGCTCCGATCGCCTCGCCCGACGTCGGCATCCGCAACGCGTCGTCCCGAACGCGTCGCGCCTCGCGCGCCGAATAACGATCCTTCAACCGCAGGAATGGTTTCTCGACGAGAAAATAGCTGGCCGTCGCAGCCAGCAGCGCCCACACGATCCCGAGCGGAAACGCATGCGGCACCGCCAGATCCGGATTCGCAAACGGCTGTTGCCACAGATAAAGGCTGAACGAGATCGTCCCGACGAACACGACCGGCCGCGCGCGCAACCACCGCGCACACCAGAATTCGCTGCGGAAATTCAGCACGACGATCACGATCGCGATCAACGCGGCTTCAAGCGTCACGCCATACGTCGCATTCCAGAACCCGCCGAGCCGATGTTCGGCGAACGGCATGCCGATCAGCACGATGACGATGATCGCGGTCACGATGCGCGTCTCGCCACGCCAGGTCCGAATCCACGCTTCAAGCCGTTCGCGATTGAGCGACACATAACAGCCGATCAGGATCGGATCGACGCCCGTGTGCAGCATCATCCCGAGTTGCCCGCGCAGCGCAGGCGCCACGAAATACGTCACGGCGCGCACCAGCGGCACGACCAGAATCAACGCGGCCAGCCAGCGCGTGCCGCCGCGGCGCATCCCATACACGAACAGCAGCGGCCAGAACCAGTAGAACTGTTCCTCGAGTGCGAGCGACCAGAAATGGCCGAGATACCACGCGCCGTCCGGATGCAGCGCGTTGTCGCCGGTCAGCCCGAACCACGCCGAGTAATTCCACAGGTGCAGCGCCGCATACAGCCACTGTCGTCGATCTACGTCGAACCAGCCGGTGAAGGCCACGATCGCCACCGCCGCGAGATAGACATAGCAGGCCGGCCAGATCCGCAGCGCGCGGCGCACGTAGAACGACGTCAGCGCGATGCCACCCGTGCGCGCGAACTCGGCGCGCAACACGTTGGTGATCAGGAAGCCGCTGAGGACGAAGAAAATCAGCACGCCGAGCCGGCCGTCGGCGATCAGCCGCAACGGCGCGTACCAGCCCGTGTAGCCGCCAGGCAGCACGTGCTCGGCGTGCCCGACCACCACCATCGCGACCGCGACGGCGCGCAACCCGGTCAACTGCGTGACGCGATGGTTCATCGGCTGGTTTCCGTTGGCACGGTGGATGGGCAGCACGCCGGCGCCCCGCTTCGGCACGCCGATATGCCGCCGGGATTTTGTATGAAAAATATCGGAATGAAATTGCTTCAAAAATCCCCGGGCCCGTACCGGCGGCCAAGCACGCCACCACGAGCCAACGTCCCGGGCGACGAATGGGCATAATGACAAGCCTTGTCCGGCGGCGGCCGGTCCGATGCCGACACAACGATTTTTGCGGCGGCGCAATATCCATAGCCCCCGCCCGCACACCGGCCCGCGCGTCGTCCGCCTCCTGCCGACCCTTACCCGGAGCCTGCCTGTGTACCCACCGATCGAACCCTACGCCCACGGCCACCTCGACACCGGCGACGGCCACCGCATCTACTGGGAGCGCTGCGGCAACCCGGCCGGCAAGCCCGCCGTGTTCCTGCACGGCGGCCCCGGCGCCGGGTGCAGCCCCGACCATCGCCGACTGTTCGATCCGGAGCGCTACGACATCCTGCTGTTCGACCAGCGCGGCTGCGGGCGCTCGACGCCGCACGCCAGCCTCGAGAACAACACGACGTGGGATCTGGTCGCCGATATCGAACGCCTGCGCGACATGGTAGGCGCGGAAAAGTGGCTCGTGTTCGGCGGCTCGTGGGGCAGCGCGCTGTCGATCGCGTACGCGGAAACGCACCCCGAACGCGTGAGCGCACTGGTCGTGCGCGGCATCTTCACGATGCGTCGCGCGGAATTGCTGTGGTACTACCAGGAAGGCGCGTCGTGGCTGTTCCCCGACCTGTGGGAAGACTTCGTTGCACCGATTCCGGAAGCCGAGCGCGGCGACCTGATGGCCGCCTACCATCGCCGGCTGACCGGCAACGACGAAGCCGCGAAGCTCGAAGCCGCGCGCGCGTGGAGCATCTGGGAAGGCCGCACGATCACGCTGCTGCCGGACCCCAAACTCGCCGCGCACTTCGCGGACGGGCACTACGCACTCGCGTTCGCCCGCATCGAGAACCACTACTTCGTGAACCAGGGTTTCGTCGAGGAAGGCCAGTTGCTGCGCGACGCGCATCGCCTCGCGGGCATTCCGGGCGTGATCGTGCAGGGCCGATATGACGTCGCGACGCCGGCGCGCACCGCGTGGGAGTTGTCGAAGGCGTGGCCGGATGCCACGTTCGAAATCGTACCGGGTGCCGGACACGCGTACAACGAGCCGGGGATTCTGGAGGCGCTGGTCGCGGCGACGGACCGGTTCGCCGCCTGAGCGACGTCACGTGACGCGGCGCGTGTTGCCGTGCCTGCCGGCACGCTCACGCGCCGCCCGATCAAAGCGCGGCTTCGACGATCGTCCGGCCGTTGATCGCCCGCTCGACGAGCTGTTCGTCACCGACCTTGCGGATCGCGTCGTCGAGCAGCCCTTCCGGTTCTTCGGTCGCGACCTTCAGCAGACCCGACAGCCCGCGCGCGTCGAGCACCACGAGCGTCTCCATCGAATCCGCGCGGCTCACGAGCACGCGGCGGAATGCCGGGCCCGCGCCGAAGCTCGCACAAAGCTCGATCGTCTCGTTGCCGAGCATGTAGTCGAAGTTTTTGATCATGATCTGCCGCCGGTGCATGAAAATGGCGACGCGCGACGGTGCGGCGCCGTGACGTCGACGCACCCGCGCGTGCCGCCGGCTCGCCGGACCGGGGTCCGAGCCGTTCGCCGGCATCACCATGCTAGGCGTGCAGAATTAACGAAGACTTAAAGCGTTGGCAGGGTCTCGCGCCCTGGCGGGACGCGCATCGGGGGGGCCAAACCGGCCGGTCGTCGCACAAGCGGAGCTCACCACGAATAGCCCTGCATGCCGTAATTCGTATCGTGTCGGCGTCCCCACCACGGCAGGTAGGCATTGTTGCCGCCGCGTGCGCGGAACCAGTCCTTGTCGGGATCGATCGCCGTGAGCTTCGACGGCGGCAGGACGACGACCGCGACCGGGTGGTCCGGATCGGTCGTGCCGGCGACGAGTGCGTTGCCGCCAAAGTGATTGATCCGGCCGATGGCGAGCGCGACGTCGGTCAATGCGCTGCCGGTTCCCATGTCGCCGAGTAGGGCCGCCGTGTTGAATGCCTGCTTCGAGTGGTCGTATTCGGGGAGGGTTTCGGTCAAGGTCCGGGAGAGCGAGGCAAGACGTGACGATGATGCGTCGCTGCCCTTGCCTGCGTCGTGAACGATGTAATGGAGATCCGGGACCGCGACGCCTGCATTGCGTGACGCCTGGTCGATGGTCGCCTTCCACGCCTGCACGGCGCGGGTCGTGCCGACCTTCTGCGGAAAATCATGTGTGTTACCGGTCGCGGCCTTGCCGATCCATGCGAGCGGTTCACGCTCGGTGTTGAAGGTCGGGCCGGCGAGGAACAGTACGACAAGGTTCTCGTTGATCTGCGCATCCGTGGGCGGGAAGTTCGGGGCGTCCCAGTTCACTACCCAGACGCTTTTGTCGGGGTTCGCCTGCAGGTAGTCCAAGGCGTTGTTCAGCGATGCAAAGCCGGCGTTCGCGCTGCCTTGCGTGATTTGTACGTCGGGGAGCGCGCTGCGGCTCCACATCGTTGGAAAATACCGATTCCCGATCGAAAACGTCCTGCGAATCGAATCCTGCAAATAGCTTTGCGATTCGGCTGCGTCGAGTCGCTCCGGAATTGCAAGTTCGACACGGATGCCAGCCAACTCGTGCCAGTTCTTTTTATCGTCAGGTTTGACCGTGTAGAAGTATTTCTCGTTGCTTGCGTAGCGTGAGTGAAGCAGCAGCGGGAACTTGGTCATGTACTTGCGGTAGAAACCTCTGAATGTTTCTGCACCTCGGTTACCGTATACCAGCGCGCCAATCGATTGAAGCGTTGCAAAGGATTTCGGATCGGTTCGCACCATGTCATCGTTCTTGTTCGGGGACGCGAGTCCTTGTGTCCACAACAATTGCCATTCTGTCGGGTAGTCCATGCGTTGCAATGGATTCAACCAGATCAAGCCGACAACCTGCGCGACGAACGGCTTCGCCGCCTCTTCCGCGGACGGCCCCGCATACGCTACGGGTCCCGTCGCGGGTGCCGTGTGCGCGGGCCGTACCGTGGCCGTGGTGATCAGGAGCACCATGAGCGCAGCCAGGCCGGGCACGACGACAAATCGTTTCATCCAATCTCCTATCTCCAAATGTGCCGGGTTGGGTTGTTCTACGTGCGCCATCAACGACGCCATCAGTACGGCCGCGATCATCCATGCTGCGGCCGCAACGGCGGCACGTCGCGGCCAGGTAGCGATCAGTGCCTTCATATCGCGCTCCCGACCTTCAGATAGAACTGGCCCTCTCGTTCATCCGTGATCGTGTCCGGCATCTTGCCTTCGCTGCTTTCCGCATGTACCCATTCATGCATCGGAAGCTCGTCAAGCTCTCCGCGTACAAAGTACTCTGAGTATTGCTTGTTCGGGCTGTCGTCGGGAATACCGTCTCCCATCCGCCAGTCCGCCTCAATCCGCAAGTCGTAGAGTTGTTCTGGAGTCAGATAGCAAACCCCAATCGCCACATCGTACGCAAGCGCCTTTTCCGCATGCTTCGGATTGATCATCGTCGTGGAGTGATTCGTCGGGCTGTTGGTCGTGCCACGGTCGAGCCAGTCGACAATCTGCTTGTTGCGCCATTCCTTGTAGCCCTCCGGCATTTCGCTCTTGCCGTCCTCACCGATCACGTGACCGTCGCCATCGAGCCATTCCGTATTCATCGTGCGCCGCGCCTCGATCCGCATCAACGCGCGGTCCTCGTAACGCTGTCCGGCTTCGCTCTCTGCCGTACCTTGCGCGACGCTATCGTCGTTCTTCGCGTTGTACTGATCGTAGGGATCGTCCGCGCGCTTGTCTGCCTCGCTCTTGCTTGCGTCGCGCCATGCGGCCGGCGGATCGTTGCCTTCGTTGAAGTCGCTTGTCGCATTGCCGTCCTTCGTTACGATGGGCTTGCCGAACCGCAACGCCTTCGGCGTAAACGGTTCGTCGAGTGCCGGCGCGTCCGCCACCACGGCCCAATCCTTCGGCGGATTGGCGTTCACGCGGAACATATTCAATGCCGAGCTGATCTGGGTCACGAAAAACATGATCGGCGCGGATGCAAGCGTGGCCGCCACCCCGAACACGGACTCGTTTCCCTTGAGCGCACCGATGAGGTTGAATTTGGCAGGTGGCGAAGGCGGATACCAGAATCCCGACGTCGTTCCCTTTTTGCCATGCCGCCAGTCATCCTCCCGATACCGATATTGCTCCTGCACGCCGACGTGGAAGCCGGAGGCAAAGACGCGCTGCGTCAGCACGCCGGGGACGCCGATATCGTTCAGTTCGTGCTTGTCGATGCCGCGCCAGCCGATGCCTTGAACCGTGATCGCCGAAATCACCTGGTCGTGTGGACAGCAATACGCGGTGACGCGACCATACGTCGATCCGTTCAGGCCGTGGCGTACCCGATCGTCCTGTGCTGCATAAGACCGCTTGCTGGTCGGCGATACCCGTTCGTTCGCCATGTCTTCATCGATCTTGTCTGCGGAAAGTTCATAGGCCTTCCGCGTGCCGACGATCGACAGAAACTTGCCGAACGTTTTCGTGCGGGCGGTGTAGGTCTGCCTCCCGCGACGGCCGCCACCGTCCCTGGTCGCGCGTTGCGACCAGGTATCCATGAACGTATCGGATGGATTCGGGCCGTCCGCGCGCGCAAGGCTGTACGGCGCATTCGCCAGCACATAGGCATCCGCCACGCAATGCCCGCTACGTCCCCACGGATCTTCGACGTCGGGTAGTGCATCGCCGAAGAAAGCCGCGGTAAGGCCCACGATGTTGCCCTGGCTATGGCACACGACGGTGATCGGCACGTCGGCCTGCATGCGGCGAATCGACTCGATCAACCTCGCAAGGCGCAACGCTGCGAGCACGCCATATGCGCGGGGTGGCGCGCGATACAGCGGTCGATTGGTCGGGTTGATCCCCTGGACGGTCAACCACCCGGCTGCGCGGTCGTCGAGGCCGCCGTGCCAGAGATCGGGCAGGCTCGCGCAACCGTTCGTGAACGGGCCGCCGCCCCAGTAGTCCTTTTCGTTCAGGAAAATCTTGTCGCCGTATTCTTTGAGTTCCTCGGCTGTCGCCCGATAGCCCCACCGGAAATGAATGACCGGTGAAAACGACGGATCAGGCTTGACGTAGTTGTCCGCAAGCAGCTTCGGATTCAAAAACCCGTCCGGCGTCACGCTTTCCGTGTACTTCGCCGGCACCAATTGCCCGGCGTCGATGCCGTGATACATCAATTGATCGTCCAGCCGCCCGAGCCGGCGATTCAGGCCATCGCACAGCCCCTGCTCGGCGGCTTCGAACCATTCGCCTTCGGAATTCACACCATGCACGAAGATGACGATACCGGGCAACGGCATTTGCTTGAGGCAGATCAGCCGAGTGTCTCTCGTCCACATCGACACCCCGTCGCCTCGGCCGACGACGATCGGTGGAGGCTTGCGTGGCGTTCCGGTGCTGTCCGACTCGGCGGCATCGATCGACCGTGCAACGGGTTCGTCCGTCGCCGATCGATGATCGGGATAAAGCTGGGTCACCCTGGCTCCTGCGCGCGGTTTGGTGTTGTTCTGCCGTTCCGCCGCCAGTCATTCAAGCTGACGCGACGTGAACGCAGATGCGGATCATCGGAAATCCGCGCACCAGCGCACAAGTGCAGTTTTCTCTTTTCCTACAGAATTGAACTCGTCTGATTAAGTTGACCGGCATGACGCGCAACTTTCCAGTCATGTCTGACGGTCACGTACGAAGCCTTTTCCGAACCGCAGTGCTTCTACCGTTCGGTTCCACCGTCATCGCCGTGTGCTCCTGCCAGCAGCGGTCGACAAGCGACTGGCGCGCACAGCGGACCCGCGTCAAACGACATCGAGCGGCTCCACCGTCACGCCGACCTTCAGCTCCTGATCCGCACCGCCGCCGCGAATCACGCCGCGCAGCGGCGTCACGTCCGCATAGTCGCGGCCGATCGACAGCATCACGTAGTCGTCGCCGGGCGCGCGATCGTTGGTCGGATCGAGCTGCAGCCAGCCGTTGTCCTCGGGCCATGCCGGGTCGTACACCTCGACCCATGCATGCGACGCGTCGGCGCCGATCAGCCGCGGCTGCCCGGGCGGCGGCTGCGTGAGCAGGTAGCCGCTCACGTAACGCGCGGCCAGCCCGAGCGAGCGCAGCGCGCCGATCATCACGTGCGCGAAATCCTGGCACACGCCCTTGCGCAAGCGCAGCGCATCGAGCGCCGACGTCGTGATGTCGGTGCTGTTCGGCGTATACGCAAAATCGGCATGCACGCGCCGCATCAGTTCCCACGCGGCCTGCACGAGCGGCCGTTGCGGCGTGAAGCTCGCGGCCGCATACGCGGCAAGTTCGGGATCGCACGCGACATGCGGCGACGTGAACACGAATTCGCTCGCCGCGTCGTAGGGCTGCCCCGCGCGGAATCGCAAGCGGTCGCGCACCGCTTCCCACGCCATCGCCTGTTTCGCGTCGGGTTTCGCGATGGCGGGCGGCGGCTCGCCGCGCGCCCCGCGCGACCACACCGGCGGCGTCACGCGTACCGTGCTGCGGCTGCGCACGAGCAGCGCATCGTGCGGCTGGTTCAACGCAAACGACGCGCGCGCGTTGCCGAATGCGTCGATTTCGGTTCCGACCGATTCCGGCGCGGGGTCGATGTCGAGCGCGAACGACAGCACCTGCTGGCGCGGCGTGACGAGCGGCTGCAGGCGTGCCTGGTGCTGCGCCGATTCGACGCGCGCCGCGTAACGGTATTCGGTGTCGTGCGTGACGCGCAGCAACCGGCCGGGTGCAACGTCGGCCTTTGCCGCCGACGCCGATGGCGGTGCCGATGCGTTCCGCGCAGTGCCGGAACCGTGCGGCGCTTTCGCCGCGCCCTTCGTCGTCACCATAACGTCCTGCCCGCCTCGCGCACGTGGCTGAAATAGCGTTCGCCGATCCGGTTCGACAATTCCCAAACCGCCTTCACCGTCGTGTCGAGCGCTTCGAGCAGCTTGTCGTGCCGGCCGCCGTCGGCGGTCTCGCAGAGCTCGTGCAGCGACCATGCGGGGACGTCGGGAATCGTCTCGGCCAGCTCGGACAGCGCGTAGCCTTCGCTGCGCTCGACCTTCGTCAGCCGGCCGCGCAGCGCCTGCACGACCCAGCCGAGCGAGCGCGGATTGTCGGTATCGAGCACGACGAGCGACAGCAGCGGCGCGACGTCGAAGCCGCGCTGGAACCGCGAACGGAACGTGATCGTGCTGTCGAACAGTTCCAGCACGAGCTCGAAGCCGTCCTGCCGGTGCACCGCGCCTTCGTCGAAGGCCGCCTTCAGCACGCTGCACAGGAAGTCCAGCCGGTCGATCTGCCGGCCGATCGACAGCAGTCGCCAGCCGTCGTCGCGCGTCATGTTGTCGGTCTGCGCGCCGGTGATCGCGCCGAGCACCAGGCCGAGGCGCTCCAGCAACTGCAGCGCCTCGTTGCCGATCTGCTCCTCGGCTTCCGGCTGGCCCGCGCTGTCCGCGAACAGCTGGGTCGCGTCGTCGATCAGCCGCCACTGATCGCTCGACAGCCGCTCGCGAATCGCGGCGGCCGCGCCACGCATGCCGAACAGGCAGGACGCAATGCCCGACGTGCGATCCGCGCCGCGCGTCAGCGACGTCGCGAGCGTGTGCTGGAACGCACGCGGCGCATCGACGGCGTTCGGCGCGTCGGCCGCGATCAGGCCCGTATCGCGGCACAGCGTGTCGATCAGTTCCAGGTGCGCGGGGCTGTCGACGTCGTCCTCGCCGCGCAGCCGTTCGAGCGCGGCACGCGCGAGGCGCATCAGATTGGTCGCACGCTCGGTATAGCGGCCGAGCCAGAACAGGTTCTCGGCCGCGCGGCTCGCGATCGCGCGCGGGCGTTCGACGAGGTCGTCGGGACCGAGGTGCGTCTGGAGCAGCGTCGTCGAATCGACGATGCCTTCGGTCATCACCCACGTATCGACGGTGCTGCCGCCGCGCGGCATCGGCGCGTTGAACAGCGTGTCGCGCGTGCCGACGCGCGACAGCCCGCCGGGCAGGAGCCGCCAGCGCTGCGCGCCGTCGGCGAGCGCGAACACGCGCAGCAGCATCGGTTTCGGCACGATACGCGCGCCGCCATTGCTGTCGGGTGCGTCGTGGCCCGGCCAGGTCGGCGCCTGCGACAGCGGCAGGTCGGCCTGCACCGTGTAGTGCTCGGGCCGCGCGAGAATCCGCGCGCGCCACTCGGCCAGTTGCGCCTGCGTGAGCCGCGCGCCGATCACCGGCTCGAATGCGCCGCCCTCCTGCACGTCGGGTGGATAGGAGGCCTTGACGATGCCGCGTGCGAGCTGCGGCAGCGCGTCGTCGCACGCGGCCGCCTCGCCGCACCACCATGAATGCACGGCCGGCAGCGTCAGCGTTTCGCCGAGCAGCCCTTCCGCCAGGCGCGGCATGAAGCCGAGCATCGCCGGCGATTCGAGGAAGCCCGAGCCCGGCGCGTTCGCGAGCAGCACGTTGCCCGCACGCACGGCCTGCAACAGCCCCGGCACGCCGAGCATCGAATCGGGCCGCAGTTCGAGCGGATCGAGCCACGCGTCGTCGACGCGCCGCAGGATGCCGTGCACCGGTTCGAGCCCGCTCAGCGTCTTCAGGAAAACGCGGTTGTCGCGTGCGGTCAGGTCGCCGCCTTCGACGAGCGTGAGGCCGAGGTAGCGCGCGAGATACGCGTGCTCGAAATACGTCGCGCTGTGCGGCCCCGGTGTGAGCAGCACGATCCGCGAATTCTTTCGCGTCGGGCTGAGCGCCTGCATGCTCTGCAGCAGCGCGCGATACGCGGACGCGAGCCGCTGCACGCGCAGCCCGCGAAACCCGCGCGGAAAGAGCCGCGACACGATCAGCCGGTTTTCGAGGAGGTAACCGAGGCCGGCCGCGCCCTGCGTGTGCTGCGCGACGATCCGCCACTGCCCGTCCGGGCCGCGCGCAAGGTCGAACGCGACGACGTGCAGCCAGGTATCGCCCGGCACGCGCGCGCCGCGCATCGCGCGCAGGTAGCCGGGATGCCCGGTGACGAGCGCGGGTGGCAACAGCCCGCGCTCGAGGATCGTCTGCGGTCCGTACAGGTCGGCCAGTGTCGCGTTGAGCAGCCGCACGCGCTGCAGCACGCCGCGCTCGATCGCGACCCAGTCCTCGGGCGTGACGATCAGCGGCAGCAGGTCGAGCGACCACGGGCCTGCCGCGCCATCGCCGGCGCGCTGCTCGTGCAGTTGATAGAACAGGCCGTTCTCGCGCATGCGCCGGTGCAGCGCGTCGGCGCGGCGATCGAGGTCGGCCACGCCGTCGCTGCCGATCGACGTGAAGAAACTGCGCCACGCGGGCGCCAACGCAGGCGCGTTCAGGCCGGCCGCGCTGCCGCGCAGTTCGTCGTAACGGCCGGCAGCAGCCGGCGCCGCGAGCGCGGCGGCCAGTTCCGCGGCATCCGGCTGCGCGCCGGTATCGAAAAGCGTGGGCATCGCGTCGAGGGCGGCGAGATGATCGGTGTCAATGGGCGGCACGATGTCGTTCCGTCGTCAGGGCGCGGCCGCGCTCGCGCGCCGCCACGCGGGCGGCGGGCCGCGGCGCGCGGCCGCAATCTGCCCGCATCCTAGCATTCCGGCGGGGCCGCCAGCGACCGAAACCGCCGGGTATCGCGAACCGCGCATCGTCATCCGCGTCGTCATCGTCCGGTCACGGCCGCCGCAGGTCGAGCGTGAACGGGAATTCGCGGCTCGGCGCGGCAGCCGCGACATCCATCCGCCCCGGCGTATGCCCCATCTCGACGAAGCGCGCGAGCCGGCGGCTCTCGGCTTCGTATGCATTGACCGGGAACGTCGCGTAGTTGCGCCCGCCCGGATGCGCGACGTGGTAGCGGCAACCGCCGAGCGAGCGCTGCAGCCACGTATCGACGATGTCGAACGTGAGCGGCGCGTGCACGCCGAGGGTCGGATGCAGCGCGGACGGCGGCGACCACGCCTTGTAGCGCACGCCGGCGACGTATTCGCCGACGGTGCCGGTCGGCTGCAGCGGCAGCGCGCGGCCGTTGACCGTCACGACGTGCCGGTTGTCGTTCAGCCCCGTCACGCGCACTTCGAGCCGTTCGACCGACGAATCGACGTAGCGCACCGTACCGCCGGGCGCGCCCTCCTCGCCCATCACGTGCCACGGCTCCAGCGCGCCGCGCAGCGACAACTGCATCCCGTTCACCGCGATCTGGCCGAACAGCGGGAAGCGGAATTCGAAGTGCGGCGCAAACCACGCCGGATCGAACGCGAAGCCGGCGTCGCGCAGTTCGGTCAGCACGTCGTCGAAATCCATCTGAAGAAACGCGGGCAGCATGAAGCGGTCATGCAGCGCGGTGCCCCAGCGCGTGAGCGGCGTCGTGTACGGCGCAGCCCAGAAACGCGCGACCAGCGCACGCAGCAGCAATTGCTGCACGATGCTCATCCGCGCATGCGGCGGCATCTCGAACGCGCGCAGTTCGAGCAGGCCGAGCCGGCCGGTCGACGAATCCGGCGAATACAGCTTGTCGATGCAGAACTCGCTGCGGTGCGTGTTGCCGGTCACGTCGATCAGCAGGTTGCGCAGCACGCGGTCGACGAGCCACGGCGGCATGTCCTGCCCGAACAGCAGCTTGTTGCGCTGGATCTCCGCGAACGCGATGTCGAGCTCGTAGAGCTGGTCGTTGCGCGCCTCGTCGACGCGCGGCGCCTGGCTCGTCGGCCCGATGAAGAGCCCGGAGAACAGGTAGGACAGCGACGGATGGTTGTGCCAGTACGCGATCAGGCTCGCGAGCAGGTCCGGGCGGCGCAGGAACGGGCTGTCGGCCGGCGTCGCGCCGCCAAGCACGAAGTGGTTGCCGCCGCCCGTGCCGACGTGGCGACCGTCGACCATGAACTTCTCGCTGCACAGCCGCGACTGCCACGCGGCGTCGTACAGGAATTCGGTGTGATCGACGAGCTCGTCGAAGTTGCTGGCCGGATGGATGTTCACCTCGATCACGCCGGGATCGGGCGTCACCTGCAGCAGCTTCAGCCGCGCGTCGCGCGGCGGCGGATAGCCTTCCAGCACGAGCTTCACGCCCAGCGCGTGCGCGGTCAGCTCGATCGCACCGAGCAGCTCGAGATAATCCTCGAGCGCGGCAAGCGGCGGCATGAACAGGTACAGGATGCCGTTGCGCACTTCGACGCACAGCGCGGTGCGCGTGATCCATGCGGCCGATTCGAAGCGCTCGGGCTGGCGACCCGGGTCGCGCGCGGCCGGCCGCCCGTTGCCGGCCGTGCCGTCGTCGCGCCACTGCATCACGGTCTGCGCGGACGCCTCGCGATGCACGCCGGACAGGTAGCGCGGCGCATCGGCCGGCCCCGCGTAGCGCGCGCGGATCGCGGCGGCATCCGGCAGCGCGTCACGCGGCGCGAACGGATCCCGCTCGACGAGGTACGGATAGTCGGCGCGGCTCGCCCACGGCAGCGAATCGAGCGGCAGCCGATAGCCCATCGGCGAATCGCCGGGCATGAGGTACATCCGCTCGTCGCGGAAGAACCACGGGCCCGTCTGCCAGCGCGGGCCGTCGAGACCCGGCGCGTTTTCCGCACGCTTGACCGGCAGCACGTAGCCGACCACGCTGTCGAGCTTCTGCTCGAATACCTTGCGCAGCCGCGCGCGTTCGAGTTCGTCGTCGAGACGCGAGTCGAACGGGTCGACGTTGACCGGCAGCCGGCGCTCGCGCCACAGGTAGTACCAGACGTCCTCGTAGCCGGGCCGGATGAATTCGCCGGTCAGGTTCAGCCGCGCGGCGAGCGCATCGATGAAGCGCTTCGCGTCGCCGGTCGTATAGGCGGACGGCTCGCGCTCGTCGGCGAACAGCGACGGATCGTGCCACACGGGCTGGCCGTCGGCACGCCAGAAGATCGACAGCGCCCAGCGCGGCAGTTGCTCGCCCGGGTACCACTTGCCCTGCCCGAAATGCAGGAAGCCGCCGTCGCCGTATTCCGCGCGCAGCCGCTGCACGAGTTCGGTTGCATAGCCGCGCTTGGTCGGGCCGAGCGCGTCGGTGTTCCACTCGGCGCCGTCGCGATCGTCGATCGACACGAAGGTCGGCTCGCCGCCCTGCGTGAGCCGCACGTCGCCGGCCGCCAGCGCGCCGTCGACCTGCGTGCCGAGTGCCAGCACGCCGTCCCATTGCGATTCCGTGTACGGCTTCGTCACGCGCGGCGATTCGTACACGCGCGTCACGGTCATTTCGTGCTCGAACGACACCTCGCACTCGTCGATCAGCCCCTCGACCGGCGCGGCGCTGGTCGGCTGCGGCGTGCAGGCCAGCGGAATGTGGCCTTCGCCGGCGAGCAGGCCCGAGGTCGGGTCGAAGCCGATCCAGCCGGCACCCGGCAGGTACACCTCGCACCATGCGTGCAGGTCGGTGAAGTCGACCGACGTGCCGCTCGGGCCGTCGAGCGACTTCACGTCGGGCGTGAGCTGGATCAGGTAGCCCGACACGAACCGCGCGGCGATGCCGAGATGACGGCACAGCTGCACGAGCAGCCATGCGCTGTCGCGGCACGAGCCCGAGGCCAGTTCGAGCGTCTGCTCGGGTGTCTGTACGCCCGGCTCCATGCGCACGAGATAGCCGATGTCGTGCTGCAGTTGCTGGTTCAGCGCGACGAGGAAGTTCACGGTGCCGGCCGGCGTGCGGTCGACGCCGTCGAGATATGCGCGGAACAGCGGCGACGCGCTCGTCTGCGGATCGCACACGAGATACGGCGCGAGCTCGGTCTTCAGCGCGTCGTCATAGCTGAACGGGTATTGCTCCGCGCTGGCTTCGAGGAAGAAGTCGAACGGGTTGTACACCGACATCTCGGCGACGAGATCGATCGTGATCTCGAAGTGCTCGGTGCGCTCCGGAAACACGAGCCGCGCGAGATAGTTCGAGAACGGGTCCTGCTGCCAGTTGATGAAGTGCTGCGCGGGCTCGACCGTCATCGAATACGCGAGGATCGGCGTCCGGCAGTGCGGCGCGGGCCGCAGGCGCACGACCTGCGGGCCGAGGTTGACGAGCCGGTCGTAGCGATAGCGGGTGGTGTGATGCAGCGCGACGTGGATGGACATGGGAGCTCGGTTCGGGTTGGGCCGGCCGCGCGCCGCGTCGCGCTCGATGCGACGCGGCACCCCGGCCTGGCGGATTCGGCGAAAACGTGCGCGAGGTCAGACGAGCTCGGGCGTCTGCACGACGCTGATCTCGACACCGACGGCCGTCGCGCCGAGCCCCGTCACCGGCTGCGCGTCGCGATAGTCGAGGCCGACCGCGATGCGCACGTAGCGCTCGTCCGGGCAGCGATTCATGAACGGATCGAACCCGACCCAGCCGAGCCCTTCCACATACGCCTCGGCCCACGCATGGCCGGCCGGCTGCTGCGTCAGCCCGGCCGCCTGCGACTGCGCGCCGTGCGCCGGCTGCGGCATCCCCTGCGACTGGGACTGCGACTGCGCGGCATGCGATGCACCGAGCACCTGCTGCATGCCCTCGCCGCTCTGCAGCGCGAGCGCTTCTTCCTCCTCGACGTCGCCCGCGTTCTGCTTCGCGTCGGCGATGCGCTGCATCGCGCTGTCCGCCAGCACGTAGCCCGAGATGTAGCGCGCGGGAATCTTCAGCACGCGCGCGGCCGCGATGAACGCATGCGCATGGTCGCGGCTCGTGCCCTCGCCGCTTTGCAGCGCGGTTTCCGCGTCGACGGGGGCGTCGGCGGCCAGGTTCGGCGCATACGCGATACGGTCGTGCACTTCCGTCATCAGCCAGTGCAGCGCGTCGAGGCTGTGCGGCGCGATCGGCAGCGCTTGCGCCAGCGCGCGCACGGTGTCGCCCGCCTTCGTCAGCGCCGTTTCGCGCTCGAAGATCCACGGCGGCGCATAGCCTTCAGGATGACCGAGGATGCCCGCGCGGTCCTGCGTCTCGACGACGCCGGCCGCGACGACGACGATCTCGGCCTTCGCGCCGCGGTCGTGCCGCACGAGGTCGATCCGGTTGCCGAGCCCGTCGGCATAGGACAGCGACGGCTCGACGCCGTCGATCGTGACCTGCCACGCGCGCACCGTCTGCCCGGGGCCCGACTGCGGGCGCAGCCGCAGCCGTTGCAGTGCATGGGTGGCTTGATCGTCGAACTGATAACGCGAGATGTGTCGGATGGCGAGTCGCATGGCAAGTCTCAGTCGAAGTTGTAAGCCTGGGCGATTTCGAGCCCGAGGCTGTTGTTGCGGCCGATGAAGTCGGTCAGGAACTCGTGCAGGCCGCTCTTGAAGATCCGCTCGACCGAGGTGTCGGACAGCATTTGCAGGATCTTCGTGGCCGTGTCGTGACACGGGTGTGTCACACCGTAATCCTTCGCGAGCAGGTTCAGGCTCGACACGACGCGCCCGTAGCAATAACGCAGCGAGCGCGGCATGCGGCCGTTCAGGATCAGGTAGTCGGCGATGTTCATCGGCTTGTACTGCACGTCGTACACCCAGCGGTACGAACGGTGCGCGGCGACGCAGCGCAGGATCGTCTCCCACTGGTAGTTGTCGAGGATCGTGCCGACGTGCGACACCGACGGCAGCAGCAGGTGGTATTTCACGTCGATGATCCGCGCGGTGTTGTCGGCGCGCTCGACGAACGCGCCGATCTGCGCGAAATCGAAGATCTCGTTGCGCAGCATCGTGCTGTAGAAGCTGCCGAGGATCAGCGCGGTTTCGCGCTTCACCTGGTCGAGCACGGCCGGCAGTTCGCTCTCCGGCACCGGCTGCGCGAGCCCGCGGCGCAGCGCGAGCCACGCGCCGTTCACGCTCTCCCACGCCTCGCGCGTGAGCGCGGTGCGCACCATCCGCGCGTTCGAGCGCGCGGCCTCGATGCACGACAGCACGCTCGACGGGTTGTCGCGGTCGCGCAGCAGGTAGTCGGTCACGGTATCGGCCGCATACGCGTCGTATTTCTGCCGGTAGCCGTCGTCCGTGCCCGAGCTGACGAGCACCGACGACCATTCGGCCGGCGCGTCGGCCGTGCGCGTGAGCGCCATCCGCAGCCCGGCATCGACGATGCGCGCGATGTTCTCCGCGCGCTCGATATAGCGGTACATCCAGTAGAGACCGCTTGCAGTACGTCCCAGAAGCATCTCGTGTCCACTCCGTCTTCGTTCGGTTGGCGCCCCGGTCGCGGGGCGCGCGGTCGCGTCCGGCTCAGTCGGCCAGCACCCAGGTGTCCTTGGTGCCGCCGCCCTGGCTCGAGTTGACGACGAGCGATCCCTCCTTCAGCGCGACGCGCGTCAGCCCGCCCGGCGTGATGCGGATCCGGTCCGACACCAGCACGAACGGCCGCAGGTCGACGTGGCGCGGCGCGAGGCCGGCTTCGGTCAGGATCGGCGTCGTGGACAGCGCGAGCGTCGGCTGCGCGATGTAGTTCGCGGGGCGCGCACGCAGCTTCGCGGCAAAGGCTTCGAGTTCGGCCTTCGATGCGCACGGCCCGACCAGCATCCCGTAGCCGCCCGAGCCGTGCACTTCCTTCACGACCAGTTCGTCGAGATGGTCGAGCACGTATTTCAGGCTGTCGGCTTCGCCGCAGCGCCAGGTCGGCACGTTCTCCAGCAGCGCCTTGCGGCCCGTGTAGAACTCGACGATCTCCGGCATGTACGAGTAGATCGCCTTGTCGTCGGCGATGCCGGTGCCGGGCGCGTTCGCGATCGTGATGTTGCCCGCGCGGTACACGTCCATGATCCCCGCGACGCCGAGCACCGAATCGGGGCGGAACGTGAGCGGATCGAGGAACGCGTCGTCGACCCGGCGATACAGCACGTCGATCGGCTGGAAGCCTTCGGTCGTGCGCATCGCGACGCGGCCGTCGATCACCTGCAGGTCGCTGCCTTCGACGAGATGCACGCCCATCTGGTCGGCGAGGAACGAATGTTCGTAGTACGCGGAATTGTGGATGCCGGGCGTGAGCACGGCGACGGTCGGGTTGTCGGCGTTGCCGCCCGGCGGGCACACGGCCGCGAGCGACTGGCGCAGCATCTGCGGATAGGTCTCGACCGGGCGCACCTTCACCTGCTGGAACAGCTCCGGGAAGAGCTGCATCATCGTCTCGCGGTTTTCCAGCATGTACGACACGCCGGACGGCGTGCGGGCGTTGTCCTCCAGCACGTAGAATTCGTTCTCGCCGGTGCGCACGATGTCCACGCCGATGATGTGCGTGTAAACGTTTCCGGGCGGCCGGAAATCGATCATCTCGGGGATGAACGCCTCGTTGTGCGCGATCAGGTGCTTCGGCACGATGCCCGCGCGCACGATTTCCTGGCGGTGGTAGATGTCGTCGAGGAACGCGTTGAGCGCCATCACGCGCTGCTCGATGCCGAGCGACAGCCGGCTCCATTCGGCGCCCGAGATGATGCGCGGGACGATGTCGAACGGAATCAGCCGCTCGGCGGCCTCCGCGTCGCCATAGACGGCGAACGTGATGCCCGTCTTGCGGAACACGCCTTCCGCGTCGTAGGCCTTCTGGGCGAGGCTCGCGGGATTCTGCGTGTCGAGCCACTGCTTCAGGCGCGCGTAGGGCGCCCTTACCATGTCGCCGGATTGCAGCATTTCATCGAATGGCTTCATCGATCTTTTCTCCATCGATCGTTTTCCCCGGCATTGCGCATGCCGGACCGGCGTAATGAATGCTTTGCAAGGAACGTGCCTTGCGCGATCCCCTCGATATCCCCCCGTTTTTGCGCCGCGCCGGGCACGCCCGCGCGGCATTGCGCACCATCACGGTGCAGCGTCCGACGCGACGGGCGACGACGGTGCGTCGCCGGCGCGCACGGTTCATGCTGCGCCGCGTCTTTCGAACATAGTTCCCCCGCGTGTCACGAGTGTGCAATCTGCACTGCACAAAAAACGGCCCGCCCCGGCATCGGGCCACCGGAACGAAAGAATGGGAAGGCGGGCCGGCACGCGCACGGCGCAACCGGCCCTGGGGAAGTACCGTCTGCGGCCGCACCGGCAGTTCGACGCGATGAACTGTCCGGTTAGCCGGGTCCGGCACCTCAACGCTATGCAGCCGTAATCCCGCCGACAACGCCCATGCATATTTCGACTGACACCCATCGAAAAAAAACATCGGGCCGAGCGGCGCGAGGCGCGGTACGCTAGAACGTTCGTGCAGCACACGGTGCCGCCGCCTTTCAGGCGCCCGACTATAAAAAGCGAAGATCGAAATGGAAGCAAAGTGGCTGGAAGATTTCCTGAGCCTTGCGGATACCAAGAGCTTTTCCCGGGCCGCGCGTAACCGGCACCTCACGCAATCGGCATTCAGCAGACGAATAGCGGCACTCGAAACCTGGATGGACGCGAAGCTGGTGGACCGGAGCATCAACCCGATCACGCTCACGCCGGCCGGCCAGATGTTCCGCGGGCTCGCCGCGGACATCCTGCGCAGCATGTATGCGGCGCGTAATCTCGTGAACGGCTACGACCAGTTCGCGGCCAGCGACCAGGTCGTGCGTTTCGCGGTGGCCCATACGCTCGTCTTCACGCTGTTTCCCGAATGGCTCAAGCAGCTCAACGGCGAGGTCGGCCACGTCACCGCGCGCGTCAACGCGGTGAACGTGCCGGAAGGCGTGCAGCAGCTCGTCGAAGGCGAATGCGACCTGCTGCTCGGCTATCACCATCCGCAGTTGCCGATCGTGCTCGACCCGAACCACTTCCCGTTCGTCAGCCTCGGCGTCGAACGGATCCTGCCCGTGTCGACACCCGATGCGCGCGGCAAGCCCGTGTTCCAGCTGCCGGGCACCCCCGATGCACCGCTGCCGCTGCTCGCGTATTCGTCGGGCGCGTTTCTCGGCAACATCGTCGAGATGCTGCTGCTGAATGCCACGGAGCCGTACGTGCTGCACCGCTGCTTCGAGACGCACATGTCCGAGGCGTTGAAGGGCATGGTCGTGGCCGGGCACGGGATCGGCTGGCTGCCGGAAAGCTGCGTCGCGAAGGAACTCGCGGAAGGCACGCTCGTGTGCGCGGGTTCCGGCGACTGGATCACCGAGCTCGAAATCCGCCTGTACCGGTCGGCCCGCAAGCGCGGGCTCGCGGCCGAGCAACTGTGGACCTACATCATGAACCGGCCGCGCACGGCGGTCGAAGGTGCGGCCGGCGCGGCCGAACCCGCGGCCGCACCGGCGATGCGCATCGCCCGGCGCAGCGCGGGCGGCAGCCGCTGATCGTCGCGTTCGCGTCGTTCGCGCGGACGACGCGAACGCCAGTCCGGTTGGCGGCAGTCCGGTGTGCGCATCCATTCGCGCCGCGCCGCTTCCCGATTTCGCACCCCGCTCGCCGGTAGCAATCAACGATCCCGCATTAGCCTGAAAAATGACCGCGCCGGACGCGTAATCGATATCAGACGAATCGCAATCGTTTGCATTCCGGCGATGAACTTTTTACGTCCGACATAGCAATCCGGCATTTCCCGTCCGATTATCCAGACAGAAATACCCTGTTACAGAACAAATTAAAAGTTTCGATTTACCTGTAACAATCTAAACTACCAACAACGCCTCCTCCGCATTTCATATCGCGCGACCTGTATCTGGATCGATTTCGATTCCCCCGGATCACAGTCGCAAAAATTCCTTTTATCAGTCGTTATTTTTCGGCACGAATGGCGGTACGTCCGACGTGATTCAATGCGTGCTCGATCATCGCTACCGAATAGCAATATTCATATTCGGCAATATCGACTTTCTTCATAGATAAGAGATTCATACGAATACGTCGCAATCCTATTTAAATAGGATATTTAATGCCGTCCCATTCAGGCCACACGCGGTTGTTGGTTCAAAGTCCATCGTGTATCAATAGCGTGTCGCAAAAAGAACGCTGGCAAATCTGACTCGGAATAAATGCTCGCCATTGATTCCGGACGGGAGGTTGCAATGTCTTCCTCGTTTCGACAGCATGCTCGCCCTTTGCTGAGCGTCTTCCTCTGCACGCTCAGCATGAATGCGATGGCCCAGACGCTCGCGTCCCAGCCACCCGCGTCCGCCCCTGCATCGGGCCCGGGTGGGGATCGCTACGTCATTTCGTATATCTGCGGCGATGCGCGGATCGACGGTACCGCCCCGCTGCCGCCCGACGGCCGGCCGTACAACCTGGGCGTGTCGTTTGCTTCGGCCAAGACGGGGCAGCCGCTCGCCAACGTCCAGGTGCGCCTGCGGCGACATGGCCGCGTGCTCGTCGAATTCAATGCGTCGGGGTCGCGTTGCCTGTTCAGCGTGCCCGATGCGAGCTACCGGGTCGAAGGCACCTATCAGGGCGCGACCCAGTTCGCGATCGTCGAAACCGGTGCGCTGACCACGCAGTTGAAATGGTGAGCGCCACCTGAGCGCACCCCATCACGTCTTACACCAGAACGTATCGCATCGAGGAGACATGAATGACGCGTGCAGAACGACAGGACGGCTCGCCCGCCCACCAGCCGAAACCCTCCTGGGGTCCCGGAAAGAACGCGGCGCTCAGCTTCGCCGCATTCGCCGCGATCTTCGGCATCTTCGCGTACGCCGAACGGGACACGACGGTCGGCCATGCGAGCGTGACGCACGACATCTCCGGCGCGATCGGCACCGCCGTCGGGAAAACCCGCAACGCGATCATGACCCTTGCCTCGCACGCAACCGCAACGGGACCGTCCGGAACAGCGGCCGAGCCCGGGGCAGCCTCGACACGCACGCCGGCCTCGCCGCCCGCGCCGCCGTCGCAGGTCGCGTCGACTTCGGCCGCCCCCGAGGAATCCACCGTGCCGCCCGTCTCGCTCGCGGTCGAACCGAAGGCCGCGCGGCAGCCCGCCCCCCCAGCCGTCGCGAAACAGCGGCAGTCGGCGCATGCGCCGCCCGTGACGCTCGCGGCCGGTACGCATGCGGCATCGGCCTACGGTCGCGCCGCCACGCGGCACGGCGCCGCGCACCGTGCGCAGCGTGCCGAAGCGCTGGCCGGCACGAGCAGGCGCATGGACTTCGCGCCCAAGCCCCGGCCGGATGGCACCGACACCCTGCGCATGCAGACGGCCAGCATCACGCACGCGGAGCTGGAAAGCGCGCGTGCGCTGGCGAAGGCACGCTCGTGCGCGGTGATCGACGAATGGGACTGTGTGGAACACAACGCGAGCCGGGCGCTCGCGATCGACCCCAAGAACAGCGAATCGCGCGCCTTGCTCGGTCAGGCGATCCGCAACCGGCTGTAAGTCGGGTCCGCATTGCCGGGCACTCGCAGCCCGGCCGCGCGACGTGCGACGACGCGCGTCGTCAGGCGGGCACCCGATGTGATCGTGTCAAAAGGAGGACACCTCGTGGACAACAATCGGAAACAACAATGCACCACCGTCGCTCCGTCCAGCCGACGGCTCCTCCTGCATGCGCCGCTGGTGTTGCTGCTCGTCGCGTCCGGCCCCTGCTTCTCCGCCGACGGCGATCCGGAAGCGGGCCGCGTCAACGAATTCGCCGGGACCCACGGCGCCCCGGATGCGGTACCGCGCGGTGGGCAGCCGACGGTCGTGTCGATCCAGATCGCCCAGGCCGAGGTCGCCCCGCCCCCTCATGAGCCGACACCGATCGCGCGTGCTTCGGATGCGTCGATGCGGATCGCGCAGGCATCGAACCCGCAGCCGCCACCGCTGCCGACCACGGTCGTGGTGGAACCGGAGGCGCCGCCATCGAGCGC
Source organism: Burkholderia sp. Se-20373 (assembly GCF_017104705.1). Lineage (NCBI taxonomy): Bacteria > Pseudomonadati > Pseudomonadota > Betaproteobacteria > Burkholderiales > Burkholderiaceae > Burkholderia > Burkholderia sp. Se-20373. The sequence continues at coordinate 38,605 of NZ_JAAGPH010000069.1, forward strand.
CGCGGTGCCGGGCGCGCGTTCGCCGGATACGGCGAATACGCCGGCACCGGTCGCGCAGGCATCGACAGCGCCGATGCTGCTTGCGCAGGCCGAGAACGCCCGCCCGCCCGAAGCGCCGACGCCCGCCGCCTCGACGGGGTCCGACACGTCCGCGTCGCCTGCGCCGGCGC
>NZ_JAAGPH010000070.1:0-38782 GCF_017104705.1 Burkholderia sp. Se-20373
TGCCGCCGCTGACCGACGACGAGGCGCTGACGTCGGCCGCGCTCCTCTCAGCGAGCCGCCTCGGCTTCTCGCCCGCGCAGTGGCGCCGGCGGCCGTTCCGCGCGCCGCATCACTCGTCGAGCGCCGCCGCGCTGGTCGGCGGCCGCAACCCGCCGCAACCGGGCGAGATCACGCTCGCACACCTCGGCGTGCTGTTCCTCGACGAACTCCCGGAATTCGACCGGCACGTGCTCGAGATGCTGCGTGAGCCGCTGGAGGCCGGCCGCATCACGATTTCACGCGCGGCCCAGCAAGCCGACTTCCCGGCCGCGTGCCAGCTGATCGCCGCGATGAATCCGTGCCCGTGCGGCTGGCACGGCGATCCGTCGGGGCGCTGCCGCTGCTCGCCGGACATCGCCGCGCGCTACCTGCGCAAGCTGTCGGGGCCGCTCGTCGACCGCATCGACATCCAGATCGACCTGCCCGCGCTGTCGCCGGCCGAGCTGGCGACGCGCGCGTCGGCGCCCGGCGAGTCGAGTGCGGCGGTCGCTGCGCGGGTTGCGCACGCGCGTGCACTGCAGCTCGATCGGCAGGGCAAGACGAACCACATGCTGAGCGGCCGCGAGACCGACGACCTGTGCCGGCCGACCGACGAAGGCGAACGGCTGCTGCGCGAGGCCGGCGAGCGCTTCGGCTGGTCGGCGCGCGCGTATTTCCGCGTGCTGAAGGTCGCGCGGACGATCGCCGACCTGGCCGGCGACCCGCTGCCGACGGCCGCGCAGATCGCCGAAGCGATCCGCTACCGGCGCGCCCTGACGGCGCTCTGAGTGCCCTCGGAGGACAAAATCCGGCTGTCAAGACTTGACTTATGCACAATTCCGCGAATCCGGCCCCGGATCGGGGCTCGGCGGAACCTTTGCAGCACGGAATCCGTATCTCGTTGTTTTGATTGACTTTTATCAAAACGCGAGCGAGCGGCCAAACGGGCCGGAAGGCCGTCCCGCGCGGCTTGGCGGGAATTCCGGCCGACTTTTCAACAAAGTTATCCACATGCGTTGTGGATAGCCGAAAAAACCTCGCAAAATCCGGCGACTAGCGCCGAAAGCTGCGAATGAACTTTCAGTTGTCACAGCATGTCTGAGCGCCCTCTCCGGCCGCCGTCAGTCGAGTTTGAACGACCCGAAAAACTGGTCGAGCTGCTCCTGCGTGAGCGGGCCGTCGGCAATCACGACGGCCTGGTACGCGTGCCGGCCGCGCGCGACGAGTCGCGCAACGATCGTCTTGTGTGCGCGATCGCCGCCGGCGGCCGCGCCCGCGACGCGCAGCTCGAGCCCGTTCACCGCGCCGCCGGCCGCAAGCGGCACGGGCACCGAAACCGTCTGCGGCGCGCCTTCGAGGTTGCGGGACAACCCGGCACGCAGGAACTCGAGCGCCGCGCGGCGCGTGTCGTCGCGGTCGTCCGGCAGCGTCAGCGTGCCGACCGCGAACACCGCGCCGTCGACGTGCGCGGCCTGCATCCGCATCGGCATCGACGCGCCGCCGATCGCCACCGGCTGCTCCTCGACGGTCGGCTTCGCCGGCAGGTCGATCGTGTAGCCGGCGTCGTTGTGCAGCGTGCGCCAGTCGTACGACGGCGAGCACGCGGCCAGCACCGCGCTCATACACACGAGCGCGGCGAAGTGTCGCAGCGGACGAAAAAGGGGGCGCAACGAAACGGTGACTTCCTTCGGCATGGCGTGGATCGGGCAGGCAAAGCCGGCATTATCCGCCGAACGTGAATTCCGGGATGCGTGGCCGCCGCCGGTGCGCAAGCCGCATTCGCGCTAAAATGAGCACCGAATTTCGATGTCCTGTGAATTGATCCGCGTCATCGACCGACTCCGAGAGCACCAGATGAACACCACGCCTCCCGTCCGGCGCAGCGCCGGCCCCGTCCGCTACATCGTCGCCGCCGCCGTGGTCGCGGCGATCGCCGTCGCCGGCTTCTTCGCGTTCAACGGCAAGTCCAGCGTGCCGGACGCCACGTTCACGCTGCTGTCGGGCCAGAAGGTCTCGACGGCAGGCGACCTGAAAGGCAAGGTCTATCTCGTGAACTTCTGGGCGACGAGCTGCGCCACCTGCATGCAGGAAATGCCGCAGATGGTCGATACCTACAATCGCTTCAAGGGTCAGGGGCTGGAATTCGTCGCGGTCGCGATGAACTACGATCCGCCGATGTACGTCGCGAACTACGCGCAGACGCGCCAGTTGCCGTTCAAGGTCGCGCTCGACGACGGCAGCGTCGCGAAGCAGTTCGGCAACGTGCAGCTCACGCCGACGACCTTCGTCGTCGACAAGGACGGCAAGATCCTGAAGCGCTACGTGGGCGCACCGCAGTTCGCGGAACTCGACGCGCTGCTCAAGAAGGCACTCGACGGCAACGCGGCCTGAGCGCCGCCCGATCCGGCTCGAAGGGCCGCGCGCCGCGCCCTTCCCCACACCACGGACCGCACGACCGGGCAGCCCGGTTCCGCGGTCCGTTTGCTTTTCAGCGCTCGGTTTCGCCTTTCGCCGACAGCCCGTAGCGCTTCATCTTCTCGTACAGCGTCGCCTTGCCGACATGCAGCCGGTCGGCCGTCGCGGCGACCGCGCCGCCCGTCTGGTTCAGCGCCTCGGCGATCACCGCGCGCTCGAATTGCTCGATGCGCTCCTTCAGCGTCTGCTCGTTGTCGGCGTCGTCGCCGCTCGCGCCCGTCTCCTGCGGCATGTCGGCCACGCCGAGCACGAAGCGGTCGGCCGCGTTGCGCAGCTCGCGCACGTTACCGGGCCAGTCGCGCTGCATCAGACTCGCGCGCTGCCGGTCGGTCAGCACCGGCGCGGGCCGCGCGTAGCGCACGGCCGCATCGAGCATGAAGTGCTCGAACAGCGGCACGATGTCCTCGCGGCGCTCGGCCAGCGGCGGCAGCGCGATCGTCACGACGTTGAGGCGGTACAGCAGGTCGCGCCGGAACGTGCCGGCCGCGACGAGCTCGCTCATGTCGCCCTTCGCGGCCGCCACCACGCGGCAGTTCACGCGGATCGGCTGGTTCGAGCCGAGCCGCTCCAGCACGCCGTCCTGCAGCACACGCAGCAGCTTCACCTGCAGCGCGAGCGGCATGCTTTCGATTTCGTCGAGGAACAGCGTGCCGCCCGACGCATATTCGAGCTTGCCGACGCGGCGCTTCGCGGCGCCGGTGAACGCACCGGGCTCGTAGCCGAACATCTCCGACTCGAACATCGGCTCGGGCAGCGCGCCGCAATTCACCGCGATGAACGGCTTGTCGCGGCGCGGCGACAGCTCGTGCAGGCTGCGCGCGATCAGCTCCTTGCCGGCGCCGGTGTCGCCGTTGATCAGCACCGACGCATCGGTGGGCGCGACGTTCGCGATCAGCTTGCGCACCTGCTCGATTGCCGGACTGCGGCCGATGATGCGCGGCGCGACGACGTTCTGCCCGGCCAGCTCGCGCCGCAGCGCGTGATTCTCGAGCACGAGCTCGCGGCGCTCGAGCGCGCGGCGCACCGTCTCGATCAGGCGCTCGGCCGCGAACGGTTTTTCGATGAAATCGTATGCGCCGTCGCGCATCGCCTGCACGGCCATCGAGATGTCGCCGTGCCCCGTGACGAGGATCACGGGCACGTCGGGCACGCGCTCGCGGCACTGCGCGAGCACGTCGAGCCCGCTCGCGCCGGGCAGCCGGATGTCGCTGACGATCGCGCCGGCGTTATCCGCGACGATCGCCTTCTCGGCCGCTTCGGCCGACTCGAAGCCGGCGACGTCGAACCCCGCCAGCTGAAGGCTCTGCACGCTGGCCCGGCGAACGAGCGCATCGTCTTCGATATAGATCACTTGCAGCCGGTTGGCCATCGTACTCACTTGCTCCTGACGGGCCGCGCGGCGGCAGCGCGCGCGGCGTCGTTGATACCGATCGTGCGCCGATCGGGCGGGCGGCGTGGCGCGCCTAGCGCGAGCCCGCCGGCTCGGACACGGAGTCCGGATGATGCGTGCGGGCGCGCCGCAGCGTCAAGACGAACAGCGCACCGCCCGACGGCGCGTTGCGCGCTGTGAGCGCACCGCCCGCGTCGCTCGCGATCGACGACGAGATCGCGAGGCCAAGGCCGAGCCCGCGCCCCATTTCCTTGGTCGTGAAGAACGGCTCGAACAGGCGCGGCAGCAGGTCGGGCGCAATGCCGCTTCCGTTGTCGCGCACCTCGACGGCGAGCGTGGCCGCCGACACCGCGATCGTCACCTCGATCGCCGGCGCCGCGACGCCGGCCACCGCGTCGAGCGCGTTGCCGAGCAGGTTGATCAGCACCTGTTCGAGGCGCAGATCCTCGCAACGGGCGACGAGTTCGGGATAGTCGCGCGCCAGGTCGAGCGGCGCATCCTGCGCGGGCGACACGGTCGCGTCCTGCAGCGTCAGCGTCAGCGCGACGCCGCGCAGCCGCTCGCCAAGCAGCGACAGCACGCTGCGCAGCGCACGCACGACGAGCGCCTGCTCGTTGCGCGGCTTCGCGCGGCAGACGAACAGCTTCAGCTGGTTCGTGATCTTGCCCATCCGCTCGGTGAGCGCGGCGATCGCCTCGAGGTTTTCCCGCGCGGCCGCCTGCTCGCCGCGATCGAGCAGCACGCGCGTGTTGTCCGAGAAACTGCGCAGCGCCGCGAGCGGCTGGTTCAGTTCGTGCGTGATGCCGGCCGCCATCTGGCCGAGCGCGGCGAGCTTGCTCGCCTGGATCAGTTCGTCGTGCGCGGCGCGCAGCTCCTGCTCCGCGCGGATCCGGTCGCCGACTTCCTTCTGCAACTGCTCGTTCGCTTCCGACAGGTCGGCCGTGCGCTCCTCGACGCGCCGGTTCAGCTCCGCATACGCCTGCTGCAGCAGCGCGCGGCCGCGGATCATTTCACGCACGCGCGCGCGGCGCATCCGCCAGTAGAACGCGAGCAGCGCGACCGACACGAAGCCGAAACCGGTGACGATCGTCGCGTTGCGCGCATCGGCGTCGACGGGCGCGATCGGCGCGAGCGTGACGAGCAGCCAGTCGGGCTCGCCGATCCGGCGCTTGCTCGCGAGGAACCGCGGCGCGCGCAGGCCGGGGCCTACGCCGGCCGCACCAAGGCGCACGATTTCCGCATCGGGGCCGAGCACCTGCTCGATGCGCAGCGGCAGCGGCGTGACGGGCTGCTGCGCGTACTGGCGCGTCTCGTAGATCGACGCGGCGACGGAGCCCGTCAGCGGCCGCAGCGTGTGGTACTTCCACGCGGGCACCGACGACAGGAACACGACGCCGTGGTCGTCCACGACGACGAGCGGCTCGGATGCATCGGCGCCCTGGAACCATTCGAGGTTGAGCTTCACGACAACCACACCCGCGATCTTGCCGTCGCGCCACACTGGCTGCGAGATGTAGTAGCCGGGATCGCGCGAGATCGTGCCGATCCCGAAGAAGCGGCCGACCTGGCCGTTCATCGCATCGAGGAAATACGGGCGGAAGCGGTATTCGATCCCGACGAAGCTGTCGGGCGCGCGCCAGTTGCTGGCGGCGACACACAGGCCGTCCGCGCCGATCACGTAGGTGACGGTCGCGTGCGCGTGTTCGTTGAGGTCTTCGAGATAGCGATTGACGCGCCCTGTGTAGTCGGCGCGCGTCGGCTCGGCGAGCAGGTCCTGCACGTACGGATGGCTGCCGAGCAGATAGGGCAGCGACTCGTAGCGGTCGAGCGTGCTCTTGAGCGCGTTGGTGGTGCGGTCGACGCGCACCGCGGCGTTGCGCTGCAGTTCGGCGACGCCGCGCCGCCAGGTGATCGTCCACGTCAGCGTGCACGCTGCGGCGAGCGCGGCGGCAAGCACGACGAGAATGAGCAGACGACGCGTCACGGTCGAGGCTTCCTGGCGATGCGGATCACCTATTGTGTCATAGGCCTCCGCCCTTCCGCCTCCACCGCCGCGGCTCGCACCGCCGGCGGGCGGTGCCGCCGCCCGCTCCTTCATGACGTCAGACGCCGGCCGTCTCGGTCGGCGTCACTTCGCCGCCGCCCTTCAGCGCCTGGCGCAGCTTGTTGCGGTCGAGCTCCTTCTCCCAGGCCGACACGACGACCGTCGCGACGCCGTTGCCGACGATGTTGGTCAGCGCACGGCATTCGCTCATGAAGCGGTCGATGCCGAGGATCAGCACCATGCCCGACAGCGGGATCGTCGGCACGACGGCCAGCGTCGCGGCGAGCGTGATGAAGCCCGCGCCCGTGACGCCGCTCGCGCCCTTCGACGTCAGCATCGCGACAGCGAGCAGCGTGAGCTGCTGCATCCACGTCAGTTCGATGTTGGTCGCCTGCGCGATGAACAGCACGGCCATCGTCATGTAGATGTTGGTGCCGTCGAGGTTGAACGAATAGCCGGTCGGCACGACGAGGCCGACGACCGAACGCGAGCAGCCCGCCTTCTCGAGCTTTTCCATCAGCTGCGGCAGCGCGGCTTCCGACGAACTCGTGCCGAGCACGATCAGCAGCTCTTCCTTGATGTAGGACACGAAGCGGATGATCGAGAAGCCCGTGACGCGCGCGATCGTGCCGAGCACGACGAGCACGAACACGACCGACGTCAGGTAGAACGTGCCGATCAGCTTGAGCAGCGGCACCAGCGAGCCGACACCGTACTTGCCGATCGTGAACGCCATCGCACCGAACGCGCCGATCGGCGCCAGCTTCGTGACGATGTGCACGATGCCGAACAGCACGCGCGTGAGGCCGTCGATGAAGTCGGTGACCACCTTGCCGCGCTCGCCGAGGTGCGCGAGCACGCTGCCGAACAGCAGCGCGATCAGCAGGATCTGCAGGATTTCGCCCTGCGCGAACGCATCGACCATCGTGTTCGGGATGATGTGCATCAGGAAGTCGACCGTCGACTGCCCGTGCGCCTTCGCCGCGTACGACGCGACGGCCTTGCCGTCGAGCGTCGCCGGATCGATGTTGAAGCCGACGCCCGGACGCAGGATGTGCGTGGCCGCCAGGCCGAGCACCAGCGCGAAGGTCGACACGATCTCGAAGTACAGCAGCGCCTTGCCGCCGACGCGGCCGACCTTCTTCATGTCCTCCATGCCGGCGATGCCGGTGACGACCGTACAGAAGATGATCGGGCCGATCACCATCTTGATCAGCTTGATGAAGCCGTCGCCGAGCGGCTTCATGTCGGTGGCGATCGACGGGTAGAAATGGCCGAGGATCACGCCGACGATGATGGCGAAGATCACCTGCACATAGAGCACTTTGTAGAAGGGTTTCTTCTTCACGATGGTTCCTGCAGAAGTAGATGAGCCGATGGAAACGGCGTCACGCGCGCGGACGAATGTCACAGGGGAGATTCACTCGCCCGCGCGGCTGCCGTGCCGCAACAAGCGATGCCTCAGGACGTCCGGAGGGGGAGGAAGGCAGTGGTCATCGATTGTCTCCTTGCTTGCTGTAGTAGTTCGGCCGGGGGAAGGCCGTGCGCTTTATATTGCAAGGTCAATGCCAGGTTCCTGAAACCCGTCAAACCTTTGTATTCATTGTATTTCTCATAATGCGGCAGGCAAGGAAATCCGGGATTCCGGATTTCCGGAAAATATCCGTCCGGCGATCCGGACGGATGCGCTCATTCATCCGACGAATCAATGCTGCACGGCGCGGCCGGCCAGCACACCGGTCTGCGCGTAGAACTCCTGCTGCGCGAACGCGTCGCGCTCGCGCCGCGCGCGCTCGCCGCGATCCGCGAGCGAGCCGACGACGATCCCGATGAACGCGAGCGGCACCGACACGAGTGCCGGATTGTCGAGGAACACCGGCGCGTGCGCGTGGTGCAGCACGTCGACCCACACCGACTTCGACAGCACCGTGAGCGTGACCGCCGACACGAGGCCGAGGCCGCCGCCGAGCACCGCGCCGCGCGTCGTCATCCCGCGCCAGAAGATCGACATCGCGAGCACCGGGAAATTGGCGCTCGCGGCCACCGCCGCGACGAGGCCGACCATGAACGCGACGTTCACGTGCTCGAACAGGATCGACAGCCCGATCGCGACCGCCGACAGCGCGATCGTCGCCGCGCGCGAGATGCGCATCTCGACGCGCTCGTCGGGCTTGCCGCGCGCCCACATCTGCGCATACAGGTCGTGCGAGATCGTCGTCGCGCCGGCGAGCGTGAGGCCCGCGACCACCGCAAGGATCGTCGCGAACGTGACGGCCGCGATGAAGCCGTAGAACCAGTTCCCGCCGACCGCCTGCGCGAGCTTCACCGCGACCATGTTCGAGCCGCCGAGCAGGTCGTGCGTCAGGTTGAACGTGCCGTTCGCACCGAGCTTGAAGAACTCCGGATGCTGCGCGAGCAGCACGATCGCCGAGAAGCCGATCACGAAGGTCAGCAAATAGAAATAGCCGATGAAGCCGGTCGCGTAGAGCACCGACTTGCGCGCCTCCTTCGCGTTCGGCACCGTGAAGAAGCGCATCAGGATGTGCGGGAAGCCGGCCGTGCCGAACATCAGCGCGATGCCGAGCGACAGCGCGTTGGCCGGATCGCGGATCAGCTTGCCGGGGCCCATGATCGACAGCGCGCCCGGATGCACGGCCACCGCGCGGCGGAACATCTCGTCGACGCTGAAGCCGAATTCGCTCAGTGCAAGCACGACGAGCAGCGTCGCGCCGCACAGCAGCAGCACGGCCTTGATCACCTGCACCCAGGTAGTGGCCGTCATCCCGCCGAAGAACACGTAGACCACCATCAGCACGCCGACGATCAGCTCGGCCGTGCCGTACGACAACCCGAACAGCAACTGGATCAGCTTGCCCGCGCCGACCATCTGCACGACGAGGTACAGCACGACGATGGTCAGCGAATTCGCGGACGTCAGCAGCCGGATCGGCCGCTGCGCGAAGCGGTACGCGACGACGTCGACGAACGTGAACTTGCCGAGGTTGCGCAGCGGCTCGGCGATCAGGAACATCACGAACGGCCAGCCGACCAGGAAGCCGATCGAGTAGATGAGCCCGTCGAAGCCGAACATGAACACCATCCCCGACAGCCCGAGGAACGACGCGGCCGACATGTAGTCGCCCGCGATCGCGAGCCCGTTCTGCAGCCCGGTGATGCCGCCGCCGGCCGTGTAGAAGTCGCGTGTCGAGCGCGTGCGGCGCGCGGCCCAGCGCGTGAGCGCGAGCGTCGCGAACACGAACGCGAAGAACATCCCGATCGCGACCGGGTTCAGTTCGACCTTGTCGGGCATCGGGCCCGCGACCGATACCGCGTGCGCGGTGGAGGAGACGAGAGCGAATGGAACAGCAAGCGCACCGAGCGCCATCGAGAGTCGTCGCATGTCGGCCTCCGTCACGAACGCTGCAGGATCGCGTCGACGCGGCGGTCGAACGCACGGTTCGCGCGCAGCACGTAGCACGCGGTCAGGCTGATCGCGACCAGGATGATCGCGACGCCGGTGGCGATCCCGACCGTCGTCGTCGCGCCGCGGTACAGCGGCGCGGCGAGCACGTGCGGCGCGAGCGCGACGAGCAGGATGAAGCCGTAGTACGTGGCGATCATCAGCGCCGTCAGCGTGAAGCTGAAGCGGCGCCGCGCACGCACGAGCTGCTGGTAGTCACGGCGCGCCGTGACCGATTCGATGACGGAAAGCTCCATGGTGTCTCCAATGTTTCCTCGTCGTCGCGAGGAATGTCTTATGGATGGCTGGCGCGCCGACTGCTCCGCCCGCGCCACGGCGGCAAGGCATGAAACGCGTTACACAATGCGATCCGCACGCAGCCGCGCAACCTCGTCGGCCGACATCCCGAGCCAGCCGCCGAGCACCGCCTCCGTATCGGCGCCGAGCACCGGCGGCGCACCGCGCACCGGCAACCGCGCGCCGTCGAAGCGGTACGGCGGCGCCAGCACGTCGACGCCGCCCGCGACCGGGTGCGGCTGCCGCGTGACGAGCCCCGCGCGCGTCGCGCGTTCCGACTTCAGCGCCTCGTGCAGCCCGAGCACTTCGCCGCACGGAATGCCCGCGCCGGCGAGCGCCGTGAGCAACGTCGCGCGCGACCGGCGTGCGAGTTCGCCGCGAATCTCGGGCAGCAGCTCGGCGCGGTTTTCCGAGCGGCCGAGGTTGGTCTTGTAGCGTTCGTCGGCCGCGAGATCGGGCCGCTCGATCGCGTCGCAGAAGCGCGAGAACTGCGTGTTGTTGCCGACCGTGATCACGAGCGGACCGTCGGCCGCGTCGAACACACCGTACGGCACGATCGACGGATGCGCGTTGCCGTAGCGCGGCGGATCCTCGCCCATCAGCAGCGCGTCGAGCCCGTAGTACGCGGTGATCATCAGCCCGCAGTCGAACAGCGCCATCTCGATGCGCCGCCCGCGCCCCGTTGCGTGTCGTTCGTACAGCGCGGCGAGGATCGCCTGCGCCGAATACATGCCGGTGAACAGGTCGACCGCCGCGACGCCGAACTTCAGCGGCGGCTGGCCGGCCTCGCCGTTCAGCGCCATCAGCCCGGCCTCGCCCTGCACGACGAGGTCGTAGCCGGGCCGCGCAGCCTCGGCGCCCGAGCGGTCGTAGCCGGAGATCGCGCAGTGCACGACACGCGGATTCAGCTCGGCCAGCGCGTCGTAGCCGAGCCCGAGCCTTTCCGCACCGCCGAACTTGAAGTTGTGGAGCACCACGTCGGCCTGCGCGGCCAGCTCGCGCGCGAGCCGGCGCCCGTCTTCAGTCTGCAGGTCGAGACAGATCGAGCGCTTGCTGCGGTTCACGCTGTTGAAGTAGGTCGTCTCGGTGTCGCCGATCCTCAGGCCCCAGTCGCGCGTGTCGTCGCCGCGCGCCGGATGCTCGACCTTGATCACTTCCGCGCCGAAATCGGCGAGCACCATCGCGCACCACGGGCCCGCGAGCACGCGCGAGAAATCGAGCACCTTCACGCCGGCCAGCGGCAATGCGCGCGATTCGTTCGTCATCCTTGTCTCCTCCGTTCGCGTCGTTCGTCTTTACTGTTTCGACAGCGCGATGTAGCGCGCGAGGTGATGATCCTCGTCGCCGAGCTGGTGATCGATCATCACGAGGCGCTTCGCGTAGTGCGACAGCGGCAGCTCCCACGTCATCCCGATCCCGCCGTGCAGCTGGATGCTCTCTTCGGCAACGAGCGTGCCGATCCGGCCGATCGTGACCTTCGCCGCCGCGAGCGCGCGTTCGCGCACCCCGCGCGGCGCATCGAGCTGCGCGGCCGCGTTGATCACGGCCGAGCGCGCCTGCTCGACCTCGAGCAGCAGGTCGGCCATCCGGTGCTGCAGCGCCTGGAAGCTGCCGATCGGCAAGCCGAACTGCTTGCGCGTGCGCAGGTAGTCGAGCGTGTATTCCTTCGCGACGTCCATCGCGCCGAGCGCCTCCGCCGACAGCGCGAGCAATCCGTAGCCGAGCACGCGTTCGAGCAGCTCGGCGCCTGCTTCACCGTCGTGCGCGCCGAGCGCGGCATCGGCCGGCAGCACGACGCGTTCGAAGCGCACCTCGGCCGCGCGGCCGCCGTCGATCTTCCGGTAGTCGCGCAGCGATACGCCGGGCGCATCGGCCGGCACGACGAACAGGCCGATGCCGGCCGCATCGTCGTCGTGACCCGACACGCGCGCGCTGACGACGAAGAACGCCGCCTGCGCGGCCTGGTCGACGACGCCCTTCGCGCCCGTCAGCACCCAGCCGTCGCCCGAGCGTTCGGCGCGTGTACGCACGGTCGTCAGTTCGTAGTGCGAGCCGGGTTCGTCATGCGCGAACGCGGCGCTCGCGCTGCCGTCGATCAGCGCAGCCAGCCGGTCGCGATGCGCGGCGCCGCCGGCGAGCGACAGCGCCCGCCCCGCGAGCAGCGCGCCAAGGAACGGCTCGACGACGAGCCCGCGCCCGAGGCATTCGAACACCACGGCGATGTCGAAGCCCGCGCCGCCGAATCCGCCGTCGGCTTCGGGAAACAGCGCGCCGACCGTGCCGAGTTCGGCAAAGCGCTGCCACATCGCGCGATCGAAACCTTCGGCCGACTGCGCGATGCGATCGCGCACCGGGAACGCGTACTGTTCGGCGATGAAGCGGTTCAACGTATCCGCCAGCATCCGGCGGTCTTCTGTGTGCTGGAAATCCATCGTCGCGTCCCTCGTTACAGCCCGAGCATCATCTTCGCGATGATGTTCTTCTGGATCTCGTTCGAGCCGCCGAAGATCGACAGCTTCCGGTTGTTGAAGTACTGCTGCGCGGCGCTCGCGGCGTCGTCCGGGCCAACCGGCGCGCCGTCGTAGTCGGCATCGAGTGCTTCCTCGACGAACGGCTGCGCGTACGGCCCCATCGCGCGCCGCATCAGCGCGGTGATCTCCTGACGGATCTGCGTGCCGCGGATCTTCAGCATCGAGCTTTCCGCGCCCGGCGCACCACCGCCCGCGACCGCGGCCAGCACGCGCAGGTTGGTCGTGCGCATGTTCTCGAGTTCGATCTCGACTCGCGCGACGCGCGCCGCGAAGAACGGATCGTCCGCGAGCGGCCGGCCGTTCTTCATGACCTTCGCGGCGACTGCCCGCAACCGGTCGAGCGCGGCCGTCGAGAAGCCGATTCCCGCGATGTTGGTGCGCTCGTACGTGAGCAGGTATTTCGCGTAGGTCCAGCCGCGGTTCTCTTCGCCGACGAGGTTGGCCGCCGGCACGCGCACGTCGGTGAAGAACACCTCGTTCACTTCGTGCTCGCCGTCGAGCGTGACGATCGGGCGCACCTCGACGCCCGGCGTGTTCATGTCGATCAGCAGGAAGCTGATGCCTTCCTGCTTGCGCACGTCGGTCGCGGTGCGCACGAGGCAGAAGATCATGTTCGCGTAGTGGCCGAGCGTGGTCCACGTCTTCTGGCCGTTCACGAGGTAGTGCTCGCCCTGCGCGTCGATGCCGCGCACCGCGCTCGTCTTCACCGCCGCGAGATCGGAACCGGCGCCCGGCTCCGAGTAGCCCTGGCACCACCAGTCGGTGCCGTCGAGGATGCGCGGCAGCCAGTGGCGCTGCTGCGCGTCGTTGCCGTACTTGATCAGCACGGGGCCGAGCATGTTCACGCCGAACGGCACGATGCGCGGCGCACCCGCGAGCGCGCATTCGTTGTCGAACAGGAACTTCTGCGCGACGCTCCAGCCGGGGCCGCCGTATTCGCGCGGCCAGTGGCTCGCGAGCCAGCCGCGTGCGTTGAGGATCGCGTGCCATTCGCGCATGTCGTCGCGCGTGAGATGCAGGCCGCCCTTCACCTTGCGCGCGATGCGCGCGGGCAGTTCGGCTTGCAGGAAGCGCTGCACTTCCGTGCGGAAGGCTTCCTCTTCGGGAGTGAAATTGAGGTCCATCTTCGGTCCGTGGCGAATGCGGTGGGCGTTCAGTCGATGCGGTTCAGGCTCGCGAAATCCGCGCCGCGCGCGACGAGATCGACGAGCAGCGGCGACGGCTTCCAGAACAGCGGATCTTCCTTCGCGAACGCACGGATATCGGCGAGCACGTTCGCGAGGCCGACCGTGTCCGCGTAATGCATCGGGCCGCCGCGATAGCGCGGGAAGCCGTAGCCGTGCAGGAACACCGCATCGACATCGAGCGGGCGCAGCGCGATCTGCTCGTGCACGACGTTCGCGCCTTCGTTGATCATCGCGGCGAGGTAGCGGCGCAGGATCTCGTCGTCGGTGAAGGTGCGCGGCGTGACGCCCTTCTTCGCGCGTTCTTCCGCGACGATCGCCTCGACTTCCGGGTCCGGCGTGCCGACGCGCGCGCCGTCCGGATACAGGTAGTAGCCGCGCGCGGTCTTCTGGCCGAACCAGCCGCGCTCGCACAGCCGGTCGGAAATCGCCACGTAGCGTGCACGCGGGTCGCGCGTCGCCGCGCGGCGCTTGCGGGTCGCCCAGCCGATGTCGCCGCCCGCGAGGTCGACGACCTGGAACGGCCCCATCGGGAAGCCGAATTCGCGCACCGCGCGATCGATCTGGTACGGCGACGCGCCGTCCTCCATCAGATAGTCGGCCGCCGTGCGATAGACCGCGAGGACCCGGTTGCCGATGAAGCCGTCGCATACGCCGGCGCGCACCGGCGTCTTCTTCAGTTGCTTCGCCAGCGCGAACGCGGTCGCGACGACGTCCGCGCTCACGCGCGCCGGCACGACGATCTCGAGCAGCTTCATCACGTTGGCCGGCGAGAAGAAATGCAGGCCGATCACGTCCGCCGGCCGGTCGATGCTCGCGGCCAGTTCGTCGATGTCGAGATACGACGTGTTGGTCGCGAGCACCGCGCCCGGCTTGCACACGCGCGCGAGTTCGGCGAACACGGCCTGCTTCACGGCCATGTCCTCGAATACCGCCTCGATCACGACGTCGGCCTGCGCGAGCGCGTCGTACGACGTGCTGCCCTTGAAGCGCGCGAGCCGCGCCGCGTGCGCGGCCGGCGTCATCCGCCCTTTCGCGACGAGGCCGTCGTACACCTTCTCGACGTGCGCGCGGCCACGTGCGAGCGACGCTTCGTCGCGTTCGATCATCGTCACCGGCAGCCCGGCATCGAGCGCCGCGACCGCGATGCCCGCGCCCATCGTGCCGCCGCCGACCACGCCGATCCGCTCGACCGGCCGCGCGCTCGCGCGCCGCGCCTCGGGCGCCTTCGCCGCTTCGCGCTCCGCGAAAAACGCATGCACGAGGCCCGCGCGCTGCGGGCTGTCGATGCACTGCAGGAACAGGCTGCGTTCGAGCTTCATCCCCGCGTCGAACGACTGCGTGAGCGCGGCCTCGACCGCGTCGACGATCTTCGCCGGCGAGAACAGGCCACGCGATTTCTTCGGCAGTTCCGCGCGCGCCGTATCGATCGCGGCCTGTGCGGCCGTGCGGTCGGCGAGCCCCCGCGCATCGCGCGTGCGGCGCACCGGCGCGCCGAGCGACACGAGTTCCTGCGCATACGCGAGGCCCTCGGCGAGCGTGTCGTCGCTGTGCGCGACGCGGTCGACGAGACCCAGCGCGAGCGCTTCGTCCGCGCTCACATGACGACCCGTCAGCATCAGGTCGAGCGCGGCCTTCGCACCGATCAGGCGCGGCGCGCGCTGCGTGCCGCCCGCGCCGGGCAGCAGGCCGAGCGTGACTTCGGGCAGCCCGAGCTTCGTGCCCGGCACCGCGAGCCGGTAATGCGCGGCGAGCGCGACTTCGAGGCCGCCGCCGAGCGTCGCGCCGTGCAGCGCGACCACGACCGGCTTCGTGCCCGATTCGATCCGCTCGCACACGTCGGGCAGCGACGGCGGCGCGATCGGCTTGCCGAATTCGCGAATGTCGGCGCCCGCGATGAAGTTGCGGCCGGCGCCGACGATCAGCACCGCGCGGATCGCGTCGTCGGCCTGCGCGGCGTCGAGCGCGTCGGCGAGGCCGCGCCGCACATCGGCGGACAGCGCGTTGACGGGCGGATGGTCGATCGTGACGACGAGCACCTTGTCGCGCCGTTCGCGCGTGACGGTGCCGGCCGGGCTGGCGGGGGAAGCGGGTGAATTCATCGTGTCTCCTTGACGCGGCGGCCGGTGCGTCGACGCCGGTTCGTGGCTCAGGGCCACGCGAGCGGCGCCGGGGCACCGGCCCCGGTCCCGCACGAAGCGGGACAAGATCCGGCCGTACGCCGGGCATGACCTGATTCTCGATTGATCGAGATTCATTGACAATTCCCTTCCGCTTTTACAAGCTGTCAAGTCTGACTTGACACTGAATGCTTCCGACCATTAAACGGGACGGATCAGGAGACGCGACGCATGGACCTGAATGCGCTGACGCTGCTCGTCGAGATCCTCGATGCCGGCAATCTCAGCAAGGCCGCGCAGCGGCTCAAGATGAGCCGCGCGAACGTCAGCTACCGGCTGAACCAGCTCGAGCGCTCGATCGGCCAGCAGCTCGTGCGGCGCACGACGCGGCGCATCGAGCCGACCGAGATCGGGCTGAAGCTGTACGAGCACGGCCGGCGCATCCGCAACGAACTGCTGGCCGCGCAGGAATCGGTGACGACGCTCGGCCAGGACCTGCAGGGCCGCGTGAGGCTGTCGGTGCCGAGCGGCTACGGGCAGATGGTGATGTCCGACTGGCTGCTCGCGTTCAAGCGGCTGCACCCGGGCATCGTGCTCGATGTCGTGTTCGAGAACCGCGTGGAAGACCTGATGCGCGACGAGATCGACATCGCGGTGCGCGTGATGCCGGAGCCGCCGCAGAACCTCGTGGCGCGCGACATGGGCGCGGTGCGCTACGTCGCGTGCGCGTCGGCCGACTTCGCGGCCGAGCACGGGATGCCGGCGAGCCTCGGCGCGTTGTCGGCCGCCCCCGTCGTCACCGCGACGGTGATGGGCCGGCAGCTCCGGATCGCCGCGTATCTCGGCGACGAGCGCCATGAGGTGCTGCTCGAGCCCACGCTGGTTTCGGAGAATTTCCTGTTCCTGCGGCAGGCGATCCTCGGCGGGATCGGCGTCGGGATCGTGCCCGACTACGTGATGCAGGACGACATCCGGCGCGGCACGGTCGTCACGTCGCTCGACGCGTACCGGCTCAGCATCTTCGGCACGCACATGTACATGCTCTACATGCCGAACCGGCACCACACGCGCGCGACGTCGACGTTCATAGAGTTCATCCTCGAACAGGCCGGAAAGACCGGCCGGGGCGGGCCCGGCGCGATGCGTCAGGGTTTCCTGTCGGGTGACAAGCCGCCGGGCGCGCGGCGACAATAGCGCGCCGGGGCGGGCAGCCGCGTTGCACCGGCACCGTCGCCTCCTTCGAATTCACTGCTGCCGAGGGTTCAATGTTCGACCGGATTCGCCCGCATTCGCGCTCCTGGACGCTGCTCGCCGCCGTCGCGCTCGTCGCGTTCAACGCCGGCTGCACGTCCCCGTCCACGCCGCTGTCGGGCGCGGTGGTGCCCGTCGCCGCCGCCTCGGGCGCCGCCGTGCCGCTGCCCGGCTTCCACGCGCCCGAGCTGTCGTCCGGCTGGACCGACAAGCCGGGCTGGACCTCGCAGCACTTCATGATCGCCGCCGCGAACCCGCTCGCGACGCAGGCCGGCTACGACATGCTGAAGGCCGGCGGCACCGCGATCGACGCGGCGATCGCCACGCAGATGGTGCTCGCGCTCGTCGAGCCGCAATCGTCGGGAATCGGTGGCGGCGCGTTCATGCTGTACTTCGACGGCAAGGCGACGCAAGCCTACGACGGCCGCGAAACCGCGCCGGCCGCCGCGACCGACCGCCTTTTCTACGGGCCGACCGGCCAGCCGATGAGCTTCTACGAAGGTGTCGTCGGCGGGCGCTCGGTCGGCACGCCGGGCGTGCTGCGCATGCTCGACGCCGCGCATCGCGCGCACGGCAAGCTGCCGTGGCGCCGGCTGTTCCAGCCGGCGATCCGGCTCGCCGAGCACGGCTTCACGATCAGCCCGCGGCTCGCGACGCTGATCGCCAACGACAGGTACCTGAAGAACGACCCGGCCGCGCGCGCGTACTTCTACAACCCGGACGGCACGCCGAAGGCGGCCGGCACGGTGCTGAAGAACCCCGCGCTCGCGACCGTGCTGCGCCAGGTCGCCGACCGCGGCGCGAACGCGTTCTACAGCGGCGCGATCGCGCGCGACATCGTCACGAAGGTGCGCAAGCATCCGACCAACCCGGGCCTGCTGTCGCTGCAGGATCTCGCGCGCTACAAGGCGAAGGTGCGCGCGCCGCTGTGCGCCGACTACCGGCGCTCGGTCGTGTGCGGGATGCCGCCGCCGTCGTCGGGCGGCCTCGCGATCGCGCAGATGCTCGGCATCCTCGAAGCGATGCCCGACTGGCAGCAGATCGGCGCGCAGAAGCCGGTGCGCAACGACGTCGGCTACGAGCCGACACCGTTCGCCGCGCACCTGTTCAGCGAGGCCGGACGCCTCGCGTATGCGGACCGCGCGCGCTATGTCGCCGATCCCGATTTCGTGCCGCTGCCTGGTGGCAGCTGGGCCAGCCTCACCGACAAGTCCTATCTCGCGCAGCGCGCGCACCTGATCGGCGACAGCAGCATGGGCGTGGCCCAAGCCGGCACGCCGCAGGGCGCGACGCTCGCGATGGCCGACGACCGCAGCCCCGAGCTGCCGTCGACGTCCGACATCGCGATCGTCGACCGCTACGGCCAGGCACTGTCGATGACGACCAGCATCGAGGACGCGTTCGGTTCGCGGCTGATGGTGCGCGGCTTCATGCTGAACAACCAGCTCACCGATTTCTCGTTCGTGTCGAACGACAACGGCCGGCCGGTCGCGAACCGCGTGCAGGCCGGCAAGCGGCCGCGCTCGGCGATGTCGCCGGAGCTGGTGTTCGACAAGAAGACGAAGCAGGTGACGATGATCGTCGGCTCGGCCGGCGGCCCCGCGATCATCAATCACGTCGCGAAGACGCTGGTGGGCGTGCTCGACTGGGGGATGACGATGCAGCAGGCGATCGCGCTGCCGAACTTCGGGTCGATGAACGGACCGACGCAGCTCGAACGCGGCCGCGTGTCGGAAGCGCTCGCCGACGGGCTGAAGGGCCGCGGGCACGACGTGCAGGTCGTCGAGATGAACTCCGGGCTGCAGGGGATCCAGCGGCTGAACGTGCAGGGGCAGACGGTGTGGTTCGGCGGCGCGGATCCGCGGCGGGAAGGCGTGGCGATGGGGGAATGAGGGTCCCCAGGCGTGGCGGCGCGGCCCGCTACGCGATGTCGTCCGGCCGCCTGGCCGTGACGACGCGTTGGCGTGCCCGACGCGCGCGGGCCACTCACTGTCCGCCCGCTCGGTCCACCTTGTGCATCGTGCTCGACGCACGCATGTGTCCCGCACCATCCGTATCAATTTCGTATTCGTCTGATCGACGGCCCTTGCGTCAATCCGTATAGTCGGCCGCTTGTTTCGGCGTAGTCCTCCTATCCAGGCGGGTCGTCGGCAGCGACGGCATGTTGCCGCCCCCCTCGACGACACCATCACGCAGTCAACGCGCCGCCGGGAAAAGGACACGTCGGTATCGTGACGGCGCCTCGTCAGCCCGCGTCGACCAATATCATAAATTAATAAGGACTGCGACTCATATATTGGCCAGCATCCCCTTCCGCTCTTCCGGTCACTCGCGCCGCACCGCTTGCGCCACCCGCCTCTCGAAACTCGCCATCGCCATTGCCATTGCCATGCTTGCACCGGGCTACGGTCAGGCCGCCGATCTGGTGCTGGAGAATCTCATCGTCAACAGTGGTTCGGGCGGCACGCCGATTACCTCGGGAGCCGGCTCGATCGCCATCGGGCCCGGTGCGAAGGCAAACGGCGAGACCGGCGGCGATTACTCGGCCATCGCGATCGGCGCAGACTCCAGCGCCAATGGCCAAGCCACGATTGCGATCGGTGAAAAGGCCAGCGTTCACGGCGACCGGTCGAGCGCGTTCGGCGTCTCGTCGAGCGTCAATGCGAACCGCGCGCTCGCGCTCGGCGCGGACACGAAAGTGACCGCACACGATTCGGTGGCGCTGGGCCAGGGCAGCGTCGCCGACCGCGCCAAGACCGTCTCGATCGGCCAAGCCGGCAACGAGCGCCAGCTCGTCAATCTCCGCGCCGGCACGAAGGACACCGACGCGGTCAACCTGTCGCAGCTCAAGCCGGTCGTCGAGGCGCTCGGCGGCGACGCCGCGATCAACGCGGACGGGAGTGTGCGCGGCCCGAACTACAAGATCGACGGCCAGTCGTTCAACGACGTCGGCAGTGCGCTGACGAATCTCGACGAACGCGCCAGGGCCAACACGCAATCGATCACGACGCTCGACGGGCGTGTCACGAACGTCGAAGGCGACGTCCGATCCATCCGCATCGACGTCGACGATCTCGGCACGCGCCTCGACAACGGCACCACCGGCCTCGTGCGCCAGGACCCCGCGAGCCTCGCGATCTCGATCGGCGCGAACAAGGGCGGCACGTCGGTAAGCCTCGCCGGTACGGACGGTACGCGCGTACTGACCGGACTGTCGAACGGCGTCGACGACACCGACGCCGTGACCATCGCGCAGTTGAAGGCGACCGGCCTGATCGACCCGAACGGCAAACAGCTCGGTGCGCTCGTGTACGACGATCTGACACTCGCCCGCGCGACGCTCGGCGGTGTCGGCGGCACGCTGCTTGCCAACGTCGCGCCCGGCCTGATCGCAGCGGGCAGCCTGGAGGCCGTCAACGGCGGGCAACTCTTCACGATGCAGCAGAAGATCGACTTGCTCGACATGCGCCTGACGAACTTCGAGAACGACAAACCCACGAGCCCACCGCCCGGCGGCAACCACGGCAACGACTTCGCGCAGCTCGGCGACGGCTCCGGCGCAACGGGATCGAACTCGCTTGCACTCGGGCAAAACTCGAAGGCATCCGGTGACGACAGTGTCACGCTCGGCAACAACTCGACGGCATCGGGCAAGAACTCGGTCGCGCTCGGCAACAACTCCGTCGCCGATCGCGACGACACGGTCTCCGTCGGCGCACCGGGCCAAGAGCGGCAGATCACCAACGTCAAGGCCGGCACCGCGCCGACCGATGCCGTGAACGTGCAGCAGCTGCACGACCAGATCGGCAGCGTGCGTAACGACATCGACCACTATCGTCGCGACGCCAGCGGCGGCATCGCATCCGCCGTCGCCATCGCGAACCTGCCGCAGGCGTCGCTGGCCGGCGAAAGCATGGTGTCGATCGCCGGCGGCACGTACAGCGGGCAGTCGGCCGTTGCGTTCGGCCTGTCCACCGCCACGCGCAACGGGCGCTGGGTGGTCAAGGCATCCGGTTCCACCAATACGCGCGGCACGGTCGCGGTCGGCGCCGGCGCCGGGTATCGCTGGTAAGTCGTCCTCTCGCAGTCACCGGCATCATGCGACAGGGGCCGGGCTTCGCTCGACGCGAAGCCCGGCCCCTCTTTCGTTCGCGGCGCGGAACAATCGACCTCCGTCCCCCCCCGGTGCGACTCGCAGCCTATCCGCGCCCCTTCCACGGCACGATCCGCCGCTCGACCCACCGCATCGCGAGATCGAACAGCCACGCGATCGCGCCGATGATCAGGATCCCCATCACGACGATGTCGGTGCGCAGGAAGCTCGACGCATTGAGCACCATCTGCCCGAGCCCGGCGGTCGCGGCGACCATCTCGGCCGCGACGAGCGTCGTCCAGCCGAAGCCGATCGCGATCCGCAGCCCGGTGAGAATCTCCGGCAGCGCGGCCGGCAGCACGACATGCCGCACGATCTGCGCGAAGCTGCCGCCGAGCGAATACGCGGCGTTGATCTGCTCGACCGTCGCCGCGCGCACGCCGGCGCGCGCCGCCATCGCGATCGGCGCGAAGCACGCGAGGAAGATCACGACGAGCTTCGCCGTTTCATCGATGCCGAACCAGATCACGACGAGCGGCAGGTACGCGAGCGGCGGCAGCGGCCGGTAGAACTCCAGCAACGGATCGAGCACGCCGCGCGCGACGCGGCTCACGCCCATCAGGATGCCGGCCGGCACGCCGATCGCGGTCGCGAACAGAAACGCACCGAACACGCGCGCCGCACTCCACAGCAGGTGCTCGGACAGCGGCAGCCCACCCTGAATGCGGCCATGCCAGGCATCGACGAATGCCGTCCACACGGCTTCCGGCGCGGGCAGGAACAGCGGCGGCAGCCACTGGCGATGCGTGGCGACCCACCACAGCACGGCCAGCACCGCGACCGTCGCCGTGCTCAAGGCCGCCGTCTTCCCCTCCCCCGGCAACCGGTAGCGACGCGACGACGGCGCACGACGCTCCGTCGCTCGAGTCTGCATGCGATCGCCCTGCTCGAAACCCGCGGCCGTTCCGTCGGCCGCCCACGAATCTTGCGTGCTCATGCTGTCCTGCCTGTGCAAAGTGCTGATCCGACCGCGTCCGACCGACGCGCCCTGTCGCGCGAGTTCATGCATCACGCGGCCGCCTCGGCCGCTTCGTCGCGATGCAGGTACGCGATCAGCCGCTCGCGCCACGCGATGAAATCCGGTGAAGACTTCACCGCGCGCGCATCGCGCGATTCGACGTAGCGGCGCGCGAACGGCAGTTCGAAGGTTTCCGCGATCCGGCCGGGGCCGGGCGTCATCACGACGAGACGCGTCGCGAGGAACAGCGCCTCCTCGACATCGTGCGTAATGAAGAACACCGTCTTGCCGGTACGCGCCCATACGTCGAGCACGAGCGCCTGCATCGTGCCGCGCGTCATCGCGTCGAGCGCGCCCATCGGCTCGTCCATCAGCAGCACGCGCGGGTCGCTCGCAAGTGCGCGCGCGATGCCGACACGCTGCTGCATCCCGCCCGACAGCTCGTACACGCGCGCATGCGCATGAGCGTCGAGCCCGACGAGCGCGAGCATCTCCCGCGCCCGCGCCGCGCGTTCGGCCTTCGACACGCGCGCGAAGCGCAGCCCGAGCGCGACGTTGTCGAGCACGTCGAGCCACGGCAGCAGCGCGTACTTCTGGAACACGACGCCGCGATCGGCGCCGGGGCCCGTGACCGGCACGCCGTCGACGCACACCTCACCGGTGGTCGGCGCGACGAAGCCCGCCATGCAATTCAGCAGCGTCGTCTTCCCGCATCCGGACGCGCCGAGCGCGACGACGAATTCACCGGCATCGATGCGCAGGTCGACGCGCGCGAGCGCCTGCGTCGTCGGCCTGCCGCGCTCGCCCGGATAGGCAACCGATACCTGACGGACTTCCAGCGTGCTCATGCTCGGGACTCCGCGATGATCGCCGCTTAGCGCGCGGCCTTCTGCACGAACTGCGGATCGACGCCGGCCGAATAGTCGGCGAGCACCGTCTGGATCGTGCCTTGCGATTTGAGGAACGTGGCGGTCGCCGCCAGCGACTTCGCGGCCCCCGACTGTGCGCCGCCACCGAGCCACGTCGGCGACGCCTGCTCGGCTGCCGTCGGGAAGGCATAAAGCGCAAGGCTGGCCGGTACGTCCTGCGCGTTCGCGCCCGATACCTTCGCGACCGCCGCGACCTGCGGCGAACCGACCTTCCACGCCGCCGCATGCGCGCGATAGTCGGCATCGGCGGCCGCGAGCACCTTCACGAAGCGCGTGACGAACTCGGGGTTCTCGCGCGCGAACTTGCGGCTCACGACGAAGCCGTCGAAGGTCGCCTTGCCGCTTTCTTTCGCAACCTGGCCGGACGTCGTCAGCACGGTGCCCGACTGCTTGACCTTCGCGAGCACCGGATCCCAGATGTAGGTCGCGTCGATGTCGCCGCGTGCCCACGCCGCCGCGACTTCGGGCGGACGCAGGTTGACGATCTTCACGTCGTTCGGATTGACGCCCGCGGCCTGCAGCGCGACGAGCGTGTGGAAATGCGACGTCGACACGAACGGCACGCCGATCTTCCTGCCCTTCAGCGATGCGATGCTGGAGACGCCCGAGCCGTTGCGTGCGACGAGCGCCTCGGCGTCGTTGATGTTGTCGAGCACCCAGAACAGCGAGATGTCGAGCCCCTGCGACAGCCCGGCCGCGATCGGGCTCGAGCCGGCTTCGCCGAGCTGCACGGAGCCCGACGCGAGTGCGCGGATCACGTCGGCGCCGCTGTCGAGCTTGCGGAACGTGACCTTGTAGCCGGTCGCCTTTTCGACTTCACCGCTCGCCTGCGCATAGCGCCACGGCACCACCATGTCCTGGTACGCGATCACGACTTCGCGCGTTTCGGCGTGCGCCGCGCCGAGCGCGGCAAAGGCGGTCAGCGCGACGACGGCGCGGCGGATGAAGCTGAAACGGGACATGCGGCTCTCCTTCGGAATGCGGGCATTGCTGCGGGAGAGCCGACTATAGGAGCTTTGCGCGCGGCGGGAGCGAACTTATCCTGCGAAGCTATCGATGCCGTTTCAGCTTTGCTTTTCATGCTCGACCGGATTGCACGTCCGGTCGGGTGGCGATTGCCGTGCGAACGCAGGAATGGCGTCCGCATCAACAAAAAAGCCCGCATCGCTGCGGGCTTTCTTTGGTTTCGCCGGAAGACGGCGAAGCAAGAACGCTCAGACCACCCCGGCCCCATGCGCCTGCAGATCGGCGTGATAGCTCGAGCGCACCATCGCGCCGACGGCCGCGTGCGTGAAGCCCATCTTGTACGCCTCTTCCTCGTACATCTTGAAGGTATCGGGATGCACGTACGCCCGCACCGGCAGGTGGTGCTCGGACGGCTGCAGGTACTGGCCGATCGTCAGCATGTCGACGTCGTGCGCGCGCAGGTCGCGCATCACCTGCAGGATTTCCTCTTCGGTTTCGCCGAGGCCGACCATCAGGCCCGACTTCGTCGCGACGTCCGGATGCAGCGCCTTGAAGTCCTTCAGGAGCTTCAGCGAGTGCGCGTAGTCCGAACCCGGGCGCGCTTCCTTGTACAGGCGCGGCACCGTTTCGAGGTTGTGGTTCATCACGTCCGGCGGCGCGGCGTTCAGGATCGAGATCGCGCGGTCGAGACGGCCGCGGAAGTCCGGCGTCAGGATCTCGATGCGCGTTTCCGGCGACTGCTCGCGCACTTCGCGGATGCACTCGACGAAGTGGCCGGCGCCGCCGTCGCGCAGGTCGTCGCGGTCGACGCTCGTGATCACCACGTACTTGAGCTTCAGCGCGCCGATCGTGCGCGCGAGGTTCTTCGGCTCGTCCGGATCCAGCGGATCGGGGCGGCCATGGCCAACGTCGCAGAACGGGCAGCGGCGCGTGCACTTGTCGCCCATGATCATGAACGTCGCGGTGCCCTTGCCGAAGCATTCGCCGATGTTCGGACAGCTCGCCTCCTCGCACACCGTATGCAGGTTGTGCTCGCGCAGGATCGTCTTGATCTCGTTGAAGCGCGAGCTGCCGGTGGCCGCCTTCACGCGGATCCACTCGGGCTTCTTCAGCTTCTCGATCGGAATGACCTTGATCGGGATGCGCGCCGTCTTCGCCTGCGCCTTCTGCTTGGCGGTCGGATCGTAGGCAGGGGTCGCGGCCGAATCGGCCGGTGCGGGGGAAGCGGTAACGTCAGTCATTCGAATGTTGTTCCAGTGCCTGCGGCTTGTCGGCGGTCGCGGATGCGCCGTCGAGGTTGGCGATCAGACGGCGCACCAGCGTGTGGGCGACGTCGTTCCAGTCGGCGGCAACCTCGAGGCTCGCCATGTCGACAGTTTCCAGTCCGGCATAGCCGCACGGGTTGATCGCAAGAAACGGGCGCAGATCCATCTTCACGTTCAGGCTCAGCCCGTGATAGCTGCAGCCGTTGCGGATCTTCAGGCCGAGGGCCGCGATTTTCGCGCCCTCGTGCACGCCGGACGCCACGTAGATCCCGGGCGCACCCGCCTTGCGGACCGAAGCGAGATTATACGCCGCGAGGGTTTCGATCACGGCCTCCTCGATCTTCGTCACCAGCGTGCGCACCATCAGCTTGCGCCGGCGCAGGTCCAGCAGCAGGTACGCGACGATCTGGCCGGGGCCGTGGTAAGTGATTTGCCCGCCGCGGTCGACCTTCACGAGCGGCACGCCGCTGTCGGCCACCAGCAGGTGGGCCGGGTCGCCGGCCTGGCCGAGCGTGTAGACGGGCGGGTGCTCGACCAGCCAGATCTCGTCGCCGGTGTCGGCGGTGCGCGTGTCGGTGAACGCGCGCATCGCGTCGAAGCTCGCCTCGTAGGTCTCGATGCCCCGCCACCGCACGGTGACCGGCGGGGCCGGCTGATCCGGGGACCCGGCGGGCGATGCGGAAACGGCAACAGGCGTGGACACGATGGAAACCGGCGAAACGGACATGGGCGGTAGTTTACCGAAAACCCGTGGGTCTCGCCGGCCTGGGGAGGGGGACGGATCGCCGGTATCCGTCGGAGGAAATGATGGTCAGACGGTGCGCCATCCGTCATGGAGCAGCGCGGACAGGCGTTCGCGCAGCCGGGCCAGCCCGCCAAGCGCGACTTCCCGGGGCGGCCGCGATACCGAGAACGCCACGCGCGTGCCCTCTCGGCCTTCCGCGCTGAGCCACAGCCGCTCGCCGCGGCGCAGCTTCAGCGTTTCGCCGTCGACCAGGAAGTAGTCGTTGACGTCGTTGCTGCGCGTCGCCCACACCGGCCCGCTCTGGACGATCAGTCGCGTGCTGCGTTGTACCTTCATCGGCACGGTTTCGCCCGCCGGGATTTCGAACGTGATGCTTGAAGAAATTTCTTGCATGATCGACTCCGCCAATAAGTGCTTCGATGGCTACAATCGTAGTCACTCCAAGGCGTCGGACAAAACGACCAATTTTCACGTCGATGTGAGGAAAATTAGCAAATGGACCTCCGCCAGCTACCTGCGTTGAACGCGATTCGCGCGTTCGAAGCCGCCGCCCGTCACGAGAATTTCTCGCGCGCCGCCGACGAGCTGTTCGTCACGCACGGCGCGGTCAGCCACCAGGTCCGCGCACTCGAGGAGGAGCTCGGCGTGCAGCTGTTCACGCGCAACGGCAAGCGGCTGTGCCTGACCGACGCCGGCATGCGCTACGCGCAGCAGATCCGCACCGCGCTGATGGTGATCGCCGATGCGACCCGCGACGTGCGCGCGAGCGACCGCGACCGGCGGCTCGTGGTGTCGATGCTGTCGTCGTTCGCCGCGCGCTTCATCACGCCGCGCATCGGCACGTTCATCGAGCGGCATCCGGAAATCGACGTCGAGCTGCAGTCGACCAACTCGCTCACCGATTTCGCGCGCGACGACGTCGACATCGCGATCCGCTTCGGTCAAGGCAACTATCCGGGGCTCCATGTCGAGCCGCTGTTCGACGAGGTGTTCTTTCCGGCGTGCGCGCCGACGCTCAATGGCGGCAAGCTGCCGCAAACGCCCGCGGATCTCGTGCACTACAACCTGCTGCGCTCGGACGACGAGCTGTGGCGGCCGTGGTTCGACGCGGCCGGGCTCAAGACGCTGACCGAGCCGAAACGGGGGATTCTTTACCAGGATTCGTCGAACCTGCTGCTGGCCGCGATCGACGGCCAGGGCATCGCGCTGGTGCGCCGCTCGCTCGCGGTGCACGACCTGCTCGACGGGCGCATCGTGCGCCTGTTCGACATCGACGGGCCGAGCCCGTGGCACTATTTTTTCGTGTGTCCGCCGCCGCTCGTGAACACGCCGCGCGTGCAGGCGTTCAGGACCTGGCTGCTTCAGGAAGTCGCCGAATACAAGCGGCTGTGCGACGAGCTGGACGCGCGGCGCGCGGCGGGGAAGACCCCCGCCGAGTGCGCGCAGGAAGGAGGATGGAGGGCGCTTAGAGTACGACCTTGACCATCGGATGGCCGGTCAGTGCGCGGTAGATATTGTCGAGCTGTTCCTGGCTCGTCGCCCGCACGGTGATCGTGAGGCCCGTGTAATTACCGCCGCTCGACGCACGCTCCTCGATCTTCTCGACGTCGATCTCGTTGTCGTGAACGGCGACGACCTTGAAGATCGTGTCCTTGAACTCGGGGTGCGCCTTGCCCATGATCTTGATCGGGAAATCGCACGGGAACTCCAGCAGCGACTCCTTCCGGGTATCGATTGCGCCTGTCACCTCGATGGTTTTGGTCGGTTCGCTCATCATTTGCTCCGGGTTAGGTCAAACTGTTCAAACTCGCGCGCTTTCGCGCGCTGGTACGCGTCGTACAACGCCGCGAATACGGGGCCCGGCTTGCCGCCATGCACGGGCAGATCGTCGAGCGACGTGACGGGCAGCACTTCCTTCGTGGCCGACGTGATCATGATTTCGTCGGCTGCGCGCAACTCCACTTCGCTGATCTCGCGTGCGACGAACGGAATCTTGCATTCGTCCGCCAGTTCCTCGATCAGCGCGTAGCGGATCCCCTCGAGAATCTTGTTGCTGCGCGGCGGCGCGAGCAGCTCGCCGTTCTTCACGATCCACACGTTCGACGACGAGCCTTCCGTCAGGTTGCCGTCGCGCAGCTGCAGCGTCTCGAACGCATCGCGCTCGGCCGCATGCTGCGCCATCAGCACGTTGCCGAGCAGCGAGATCGACTTGATGTCGCAATGCAGCCAGCGACGATCCTCGGCCGTCACGCAGCGCACGCCCTTCGCGCGCTCCTCTTCCGACGGCAGGCGCAGCGGGCTCGTCATCACGAACACCGTCGGCACCGCGTTCGCCGGGAACGCGTGGCCGCGCTTCGCGACGCCGCGCGTCACCTGCAGGTAGACGAGCGCGTTGGCCGCGCCGAGCCCTTCGGCATTCGCCGCGACGACGCGCTCGATCAACGCCCGCCAGCCCGCGTCGTCGTGCGGGCTCGCGATGCCGATCTTCTTCAGGCTGCGCTCGAGCCGTGCCAGATGCTGCTCGATCCGGAACGGCACGTGCGCGCCGTCGTGCGCATAAACGGGGACGACTTCATACACGCCGTCGCCGAAGATGAACCCGCGGTCGAGCACCGGTACACGGGCTTCCGACAGCGGCACCATTTCCTCCTGCGACGAGACGCTGAGGTAGACGATCGGTTCGAATTCGGCTTGGCTCATAGCTATGTCAGATGGGGATGAAGTCGCGAAAACAAAGGCCCGTCGTGCTTACTTCTTCTTGCTGAACATCAGCAGGATCGAGTCCCAGATACGCCCGAAGATACCCGCTTCCGGCACGGCCTGCAGCGCGACGACCGGGAATTCCGACAGCGTCTTGCCGTCGGCGACGATCTTCACGGTGCCGACCTGCTGGCCTTCCGCGAGCGGCGCGATCAGCGGCGCGTTGACGTCGACTTCCGTCTTGATCTTGTCGCCGAGGCCGCGCGGCACGGTCGCCCACTGGTCGGCCTTCACGCCGACCTGCACGGTGTTGTCCTTGCCCTTGTAGATGCGCGGCGTCGACATCGCCTGGCCGCCCTTGAACAGGCGCACCGAATCGAACGCGCTGTAGCCGTAGTTCAGCATCTTCATGCTGTCCTGCGTGCGCTCGCCTTCCTTCTGCTCGCCCATCATCACCGACACCAGGCGGCGCTGGCCGTCCACGCCCGGGATCGCGCGCTTCGCCGACGCGATCAGGCAGTAGCCGGCCGCTTGCGTATGGCCCGTCTTCAGGCCGTCGACCGTCGGGTCGAGCCACAGCAGGCGGTTGCGGTTGCCCTGGCGGATGTTGTTGTACTTGAATTCCTTCTCCGAGAAGATGCTGTAGTACTGCGGAAAATCGCGGATCAGGTGCGCGGACAGCTTCGCGAGGTCGCCGGCCGTCGTGTAGTGGTTCGGGTCGGGCATGCCGTTCACGTCGGCGAAGTGCGTGCCCTTCATGCCGAGGCGCTGCGCCTCGTCGTTCATCAGCGTGACGAACTGCCCTTCGCTGCCGCCGACGAGTTCGGCCAGCGCGATCGCGGCGTCGTTGCCCGACTGGATGATCATCCCGTACACGAGGTCATGCACCGACACCGGCTTGTTCGCCTCGATGAACATGCGCGACTCGTCGCGGCCGACGCGGCGCACGGCTTCGCTCGGCGTGACGATCTGCTCCATCGAGATCTTCTTCTTGTCGAGCGCCTCGAACACGAGGTAGGCGGTCATCAGCTTCGTCAGCGACGCGGGCTCGACGCGCTCATCGGCATTGCCCGACGCGAGCACCGTGTTGCTGGTCGCGTCGACGAGCACCCACGAGCGCGCATTCACGCCCGGCGGCGGCACCGCGCCCGGCATGTAGGTCGCGGGCGCGCCGGTGAACTGCTCGGTGGCGGCCGGCGCTGCATGCGCGGCCTTGGCCTTGGCGGCCGGCTTCGCCTCGGCGACGACGATCGTCGAGGCGAGCGCGACGGGCAGCATCACGCCGAGCGCGACGTTGCGCGCGGCGGTGCCGAAGGCGATGGAGGAAGCGAGGGACTTGAGGCCTTGGGGAGACAGACGCATGATCGATTCAGGCTGATGGCAGAAAGTGCGGTGCGAAACGCGCAGGGTTGAACGGCAAGGCGGCGGGCGTTTCGGGCACTCGCCCGACATCATCGGGCGACGCGAAACGCGCCGGTTGGACTCGTGCGGACGCGTTCGGTTCGCGGCCGTCGCGAGCGGGCGGACAGGCGGCGAAACGAGCGCCGCAATGGGCCCAGCCGGGCCGCGGGCGACGCGGAATCCGGCCATTATACGTGGGCGCGCAGGGCGTTTTCGCGAACCTGGCGCCGGACAGTTGCACATCCGCATCGGGCGCGGGGTGACGACGAGCTGCCCGTCGCCGCACACGAAGGGGTGCGAAAGGCATGCGCAGGCGAGGTGGAAGCGGGGTGGCGCCGCACGGTGCGGCGCGATGTCGCGTGGGGGAACGCGCGTCCGGCGCGTGCCGGAGATCCTGGGTGAGATGCGACGCGGGTGCCGGCGTTACGCCCGCACCCGCGCGCGGGCTAGCGCCATGCGTCGACGATGATGCGCTTCAGCACGTGCAGCTTGCGATGCAGGAAATGCTCGGCGCCGGGGATCACGACGACCGGCAGTTCCTGCGGCCGCGCCCAGTCGTACACGGAAGCGATCGGCACCGTGTCGTCGGTTTCGCCGTGGATCACGAGCGTGTTCTCCGGCACGTCGGCCACCTGCCAGCGGCTCGCGGCCGTGCCGACGAACACCATCCGCTCGATCGTCTCGCCCGCGTCGCGCAGCCGCTTCGCGACGTGCGACAGCACGAAGGTGCCGAACGAGAAGCCGGCGAGCACGAGCGGCAGGTCCGCATACGCGGGCTGCGCGCGCATGTGCGCGAGCACCGCGAGCAGGTCGTCGGCTTCGCCGGTGCCGTTGTCGTGCACGCCTTCGGTCGCACCGACGCCGCGGAAGTTCGACCGGAACACGACGTAGTTCAACTGTACGAGCGTGCGCGCGAGGGTTTGCGCGACCTTGTTGTCCATCGTGCCGCCGAACAGCGGATGCGGATGCGCGACGAGCGCGATGCCGCGCGGCGCGGCGCCGCTCTCGCGCACGGCGTCGGGGAGGTCGACGGCGATTTCGATCTGCCCGACCGGGCCCGCGATCAGCGACTTCTGCGTATGAACGTTCATTGCGCCGGCCCGCTCAGATCTTCAGGCGGTCGACGACCTTGCCGTCGCGCAGGTGCGATTCGACGATCTCGTCGATGTCGGCCTGGTCGACGTACGTGTACCACGTGCCTTCCGGATACACGACCATCACGGGCCCTTCCTCGCAGCGGTCGAGGCAGCCGGCCTTGTTGATGCGAACCTTGCCGGGCCCTGAGAGGCCGAGTTCCTTCACGCGCTTTTTCGCGTATTCCTGCATGGTCTGCGCGTCGCATTGCGCGCAGCTCGGGCGTTCGGCGCCCGGTTCGCGCTGGTTCAGGCAGAAGAAGACGTGGTGCTGGTAGTAGGAATCCATGATGGTGACGAGCGGTGCGGCGCGAGGCCGTGCGGAAAGAGGAGCGGTTGCCGCCGCGCGGGGCAACGGCGGGTTCGGACGATTATAGCGACCGGCGCACGCCGCTGCCTGCGATACCGCCGCCGCGCCACATCAGCCCCCGCGTCAGCGGCGCAGCACGGCCGGCAGCCATGCATGCTCGACGCGTTGGCCGAGCCAGATCAGCGCCGCGTAGGGCCAGATCCACGCGAGCCAGCGCGCGAGGCTGTTGAAGTGCACGTAGCGGCCCTGCCGCCAGCCCGACAGCGTGAAATCGAAGAACGGATTGACCGGCAGCAGGTTCACGAGCGCCACGCCGGCCAGCAGCGCGAGCACCGCAAGCGTCGCGCGCCAGGTCGCCGGCACGTGCAGCGCGACGAGCGCGGCCGCGAACCCGAGTTCGATCCCGAGCCGCGCGCCGGGCGTCGCCCATACGACGACGAGGCCGGTGGCCGACTGCATGAACGTCGCGGCCGCCTTCAGCACGAGCGTCGCGACGACGAGCGCGATCAGGAGCCGGATGCGCGGCGCGCGCGGCCGCATCGCGAGCGACGCGATCGTCAGCGCGGCGAACAGCATCAACCCGCCGAGCGCGGCCTCCCAACCGGAGTCGGACAGCCAGCCGTCGACGCGCTCCGGCCATTCGCCCACGCGCCACGCGGCCGGCAGCCACGCGAGCAGCGCGTCCTGCATCGACACGTCGGCGCGCTCCCACAGCGCGGCCGGCCAGTCGCCGATGCCGAACAGGAACGGCGACGGAAACAGGATCGCGAACGGCCACAGCCCGGCGAGCAGCAGCGGCGTCGCGCCGTCGTCCTCGAACCACGCGAAGCGCAGCCGGCGCAGCGCGCCGCGATCGAGCAGCGCACCGGTGGCTGGCGCGACGAGCGCGGCGCCCAGCAGCGCGCCGAGCGCGTTGGCCGCGAGATCGAGATTCGACGCGACGCGCGTCGGCAGGTAGGTTTGCAGCGCTTCCATCGCGCCCGACAGCAGCACGCCGAGCCCGGCCGCGATCAGCGTCGCGGCCACGCCGCGCCAGCGCGGGTGCAGCGCGAGCACGGCAAGCGCGCCGAACGGCATATAGCCGAGCACGTTCGTGACCACGTCGAACGCGGTCACGTAGCGCTGCATCGGCGCGAACAGGTAGTCGAACGGCCCGATGCCGAGCGACACCCAGCCTGCGAACGGGTACAGCGACGCGTAGACGATGAGGGCCGCGTAAGCGGCAAAGGCCTGCCGCGCGAGCGGCGATGCGCGAAGGGTGCCGGTCGCGCTCATCGCGGCTGCGCGGCACGCGTCACGGCGTGCCTGCGTACGCCTGCATGCCGACCCACGCGGCGATCTGCGACACGAGCTGGTCGCTTGCCGTCGCGAGCGCGCGGGCGCCGCCCGCCGCGTCCGGCGTGCTGGACGGTGCGCGTGCCACGAACGTGCGCTGGCCGAGCACCTTGCCGTCCAGCATCAGCGTCGCGCGCGCGGTGACGGCGCCGTGGCTCTGCGACTGGCCGTCGAACACCTGTTCGAATTCGTTCAGGTCGACCTTGAGCGTCGGCGCGCGCACGCCGTCGGAGCCTTCGAGCACCGTGCCGCGCGACGACAGCGCGCCGCGCAGCCGCTGCGTGAGCAGTTGCGCGGGCGGCGCGGTCCAGCGGCTGTCGCGATAGACGGCCACGTGCTGCGCGTCCACGTACGCGAGGCGGTACGCGAACTTGTCGGAGTCGAGCGCGTCGGGCGCGGCGACGTCGAGCACCTTCAGCGCGGGGCCCGGGCCTGCGGTCACGACCGACGTGGCCGGCCCGAGGTCATAGCGGACATTCGACAGCACCGCGCTGTTGCCGGCGCAGCCGGCCGCGAGCGACAGCGTCAGCACGGCAAGCGCGGCCGCGGCGGGACGCAGCGCGCGGTCAAGGATTCGTGGCATGGCGTGTTCCTGCATGATGTTTCCGGGTTCGATGGGTGTCACTGCCCGGCCGTCGCACCCGGCCAGACGAAGCCCGGCTCGCCGGGCCCCGGCGCCGCGCCGGGCGAACCGAACAACAGACTGCGCGGATTGCGGCCAAGTTCACCGGCCACGTCCTTCAATTGCCGCGATGCGTCGCCGACGCTGCCGGCCAGCGCGTTGAAACGCGGCAGCGTGTCGTACTGCACACGCGAGTTGAGACCGTTCAGCGCAACGCTGATCTGCTCGGCGGCCGTGCCGGCCTTGTTCAGGTTCGACACGAGCGGACCGTTCGGCTGCAGCAGCGTGTTCGCCGACGCCATCGCGCGGTTCACCTCGTGCATCGTTTCCGGCAGCGCGGTGACCGCCGGGCCGAGCTGCTTCGTCAGCGCGGTGGCGCCATCGGCCGCGTGCTGCAGGCTTTCGGCGGTCGCGCGCAACTGCTCGCGCATCTCGGGCGACATCAGCGCATTCGCGCTCTTCGCGGCCAGTTCGAGCTGCCGCAGCAGCACGTCGCCGCGCTCCTGGATCTGGTCGAACAGGCTCGGCCGCATCGGGATCTGCGCGATCGCCTTCGGCGACGACGGCAGCGGTGCCAGGTCGCGGCCCGTGTCCTCGAGCTGCACGAACGCGATGCCCGTCACGCCCTGGAAGCCGAGGCTGCCGTAGGTCGACTGCGTGATCGGCGCGTCGTGGTCGACGAGGATGCGGATCCGGATCTGGCCCGGGTGCGCGCGATCGAAGCCGATCGACTGCACCTTGCCGACGTCGAGGCCGCGAAAGCGCACGGCCGCGTCCGGGAACAGGCCCGTCACGTTGGTGCGCGCGAGCAGGTCGTACGGCACGCGCACGGTGCGGTCGACGTTGAACCAGAACACGGTGCCCGCGATCGCGAGCGTCAGCGCGATCGTGAACAGGCCGGCCCAGAACGCATGTGATTTGTTTTCCATTCGCGGATTCCTTCGTGCCTACAGCTCGACGCTCGACAGCGCCGGTTCGAGGGCCGCCTTCGGCAGCTTCGCGCGCCGCTCGGGCGGCAGCGCCTGCAATGCGCGGCGCCCGCGCAGCCCCAGGAAATATTCGTGGATGAACGGATGGTCGACGTTCGCGGCCTCCTCGACCGGCGCGGCGACCAGCACCTTGCGGTCGGCCAGCACCGCGACGCGCGTCGACAGCGCGACCATCGTGTCGAGATCGTGCGTCACCATCACGACGGTCAGCCCGAGCGTGCGATGCAGTGTCGCGATCAGCTCGACGAATTCGTCCGACGCCTGTGGATCGAGGCCGGCCGTCGGCTCGTCGAGGAACAGCAGCTCGGGCTCGAGCGCGATCGCGCGCGCGATGCCGACCCGCTTGACCATCCCGCCCGACAGCGCGGCCGGCATCTTCGACGCGTGCTTGCACGGCAGCCCGACCATCTCGAGCTTCAGCATCACGATGTCGTGCAGCAGGTCCGGCGGCACGCGGCCGAGCTCGCGCAGCGGCTGCGCGACGTTGTCGAACACCGTCATCGACGAGAACAGCGCGCCCTGCTGGAACAGCATCCCGGAGCGCGTGCGCATCATCCGCGCGCTCGCGTCGTCGATCGTCGCCGTGTCCTCGCCGAATACCTTGATCGTGCCCGACGTCGGCCGCTCGAGGCCGAGGATCTGCCGCACGAGCGTGGTCTTGCCCGAGCCCGATCCGCCGACGATCGACACGATCTCGCCGCGCCGCACGTCGAAGTCGAGCTTCTGGTGAACAATGTTGCGCCCGTAGCGCTTGGTCAGGTTGCGCACCTCGATCACGAGGTCGCCGCCGTCGGGCGCCGCGGCCGGCCCGTTGCCGACCGACCCGGCGCCGATGGCCGCGGCGTGCGCGGTCGTTTCGTTCGATGCGTTCATCCGAGCCCCACGTTCTGGAACAGGATCGCGAACACCGCGTCGGCGAGGATCACGACCGTGATCGACGTCACGACCGACGTGGTCGTGCCTTCGCCGAGGCTTTGCGAGTTCGCCTTGATCCGGAAGCCGAAATGGCAGGCGACCAGCGCGATCAGCATGCCGAACACGACGCCCTTGCCGACCCCGATGTACAGGTTCGCGATCGGCACGACGCCCGGCAGCGAGCGCACGAAATAGTTGACGTCGATGCCGAGCACGAGCTTCGCGGCGAGCGCGCCGCCCGTCAGCGCGATGATGTTGGTCCACATCACGAGCAGCGGCATCGCGATGCCGAGCGCGAGCACGCGCGGCAGGATCAGCCGCAGCCCGTGCGGGATGCCCATCACGCGCATCGCGTCGAGCTCCTCGGTCACGCGCATCACGCCGATCTGCGCGGTGATCGCCGAGCCCGAGCGGCCCGCGACGAGAATCGCCGACAGCACCGGGCCGAGCTCGCGGATCACCGACAGCCCGAGGATGTTCACGATGTAGCGGTTCGCGCCGAACATCTGCAACTGCTGCGCGGACAGGTAGCTGAGCACGATGCCGATCAGGAACGCGACGAGCGCGGTGATCGGCAGCGCCTGCGCGCCGGCGCTGTAGATGTTCGCCGAGGTCTCCTTCCACGGCATCGTCTTCGGGCGGCGCAGCACCGACAATGCATCGAGGATCACGAGGCCGAACATCGCGATACCGCCCTTCAGGTGTTCGCCGAACGCGAACAGCATGAAGCCGAGGCGCGTGATCGGGCCGAAGCGTACCACTCGCTCGGGCGCCTCGCGCTCGCTGTCGAGCCGCTCGATGCGCTCGAAGATCGTGCGCTGCGTGGTGCTCAGCGCGACGCCGGCCGGCAGCTTGCGGCCCCACACGCGCCACAGCGCCTGGCCGCCGACGTGGTCGAGCCGCTCGATGCCGGACAGATCCCATTCGCTCACGCGCCCGGACGCGATGCTCGCGATACGGCGCGCCACCGCGCCGCGATTGCGTGCAAGCGCGAGCGCGGTCCACTGGCCGGTCAGGCGCACCGTCTGGCCCTGGCCGCCGGCGTCGACCGACAGGCCGGGAGGAGTCTCGAAGTCCAAGGGCGGATTGTTTGCAAAGAGGTGACAGCGGCCATTGTAGCGAACCGCCCGGCGACGCGACGTGAGGATTTCCGTCGGGGCGCGCAGCCCGGGCGGCAAGCTTGGGGGCGCATAGCTGCGGGCGGCGAGCTCGGCGCGCGCAGCGGAGGGGCCCGCCGGAACCGGCCCGAAGCCGTCGCCGGCCACCGCCCGCTGCCGACGTCGCAACCTTTCATTGTTCCGTCACGATTCCTTTCGATACTCTCACGCGCCGCACATCAGGCCGTCGGCGCCACGCGCCGCCAATCGTTGCGACTCTCGCCTTTCATAAAACAGAACACCGAACAGGACAACCGATGCGTCTCCCCCTGCGTTCCCGCCGTCGCGTGCCGGCCATCGCCGCGCTCGCCAGCCTCGCCTTCCTCCTCGCCGCCTGCGGCGGCGACGACGTCACCTCGCCGCCCGCGACGCCGCCGGCGGCCCAGGCGCCCGTCGGCACGACGGCCACGCTCGCGCTGCTCGAGACGACCGACCTGCACACCAACGTGCTGTCGTATGACTATTTCAAGCTCGCCGCCGACAACTCGCTCGGCTTCGAGCGCGTGTCCACGCTGATCGCGCAAGCGCGCGCGCAGTATCCGAACACGCTGCTGCTCGACAACGGCGACACGATCCAGGGCACCGCGCTGTCGGACTACCAGGCGCTCGTGAAGCCGGTCGGCTGCGACCAGACGCTCGCGATCTACAAGGTGATGAACGCGGCGAAGTTCGACGGCGGCGGGATCGGCAACCACGAATTCAACTACGGGCTGCCGTACCTGTCGCAGGTGACCGGCAACACGTTCGAGGTCGACGGCCTGCCGGCGCCGGCCCAGCAGAAGAAGTGCGCGGGCCCGAACTTCCCGCAGGTGCTCGCGAACGTGATCAGCGCGAAGACCAACGCGCCGCTGTTCACGCCGTACACGATCCTGACCCGCACCGTGACCGCGACGACGCCGGACGGCAAGACGGTCAGCGCGCCCGTGAAGATCGGCATCATCGGCTTCACGCCGCCCGCGATCATGAGCTGGGACAAGCGCTGGCTCGACGGCAAGGTCTACACGACCGGCCTGAAGGAAGCCGCCGAGAAGTACATTCCGGAGATGCGCGCGAAGGGCGCCGATCTCGTCGTCGCGATCTCGCACGGCGGCCTCGACAATTCCGCGTATTCGCCGACGATGGAGAACGGCAGCTGGTGGCTGTCGAAGGTGACCGGCATCGACGCGATGCTGATCGGCCACTCGCACCAGGTGTTCCCGGACGCGAACAGCACCGTGTCGCAGTTCAACCTGCCGGGCGTCGACAAGGTCAAGGGCACCGTCAACGGCGTGCCGACCGTGATGGCCAACTACTGGGGCAAGCACCTCGGCGTGATCAAGCTCGGCCTGAAGTTCGACGGCAAGACGTGGAGCGTCGACAAGTCGCAGACGACCGTCGAGGCGCGGCCGATCCAGAACGCCGACAAGAGCTACGTCGCGGCCGATCCGTCCGTGTCCGCCGCGATCGCCGCCGAGCACCAGGCGACCATCGACTACGTGAAGACGCCGATCGGCTCGACCGACTACCGGATGAACTCGTACTTCGCCGATGTCGGCGATCCGGGTGCGATCCAGATCGTCAACGAGGCGCAGGCCGACTACGTGAAGACCTACGTGCAGGCGAACCTGCCGCAATACGCGTCGCTGCCGGTGCTGTCGGTCAGCGCGCCGTTCAAGAGCGGCTTCGGCGGCGGCACCGACTACACCGACGTCGCGCCGGGCGCGCTCGCGATCAACAACGCGGCCGACCTGTACCTGTACCCGAACACCGTGTACGCGGTGAAGGTGAGCGGCGCCGACGTGAAGAACTGGCTCGAAACGGCCGCGAAGCGCTTCAACCGGATCGACCCGACCAAGGCGACCGTGCAGCCGCTCGTCAGCACGTTCCCCGGCTACAACTTCGACATGTTCACGTCGGCCGACCTCGCGTATGAAATCGACGTCACGCAGCCGGTCGGCAACCGGATCAAGAACCTGACGTACAAGGGTGCGGCGATCGACCCGAACGCGCAGTTCATCGTCGCGACCAACAACTACCGCGCGAGCGGCGGCGGCAACTTCCCGGGCCTCGACGGCAGCAAGACGATCTTCGCGTCGCCCGACGCGAACCGCGACGTGCTGATCGCGTTCGTCAAGAAGCGCGGCGCGATCACGCGCGTGGCCGACGGCGCGCAGCGCAGCTGGCGCTTCACGAAGCTCGCGAGCTCGGTCGCGCACGTGCAGTTCACGTCCGCGCCGAACCGCCTCGGCGACGCGGCGGCGGCCGGCCTGACCGGCATCACGCAGGTCGCGGCCGACGACGGCTCGGGCAAGAACCTCGCCACCTACGAAATCGACCTCACGCAATGAGACCCGCGATGCAACCGATCCGGACGATGCGGCCGGCCGAAACCGGCCTCGCCGCCGCCGCGCGGCGCCTGCTGCGCGCGAAACTCCCGCCGGCCGCGCTGCTCGCG